>CADBOY010000084.1 GCA_902796405.1 uncultured Lachnospiraceae bacterium
CAGCCGAAGACCGTTCGTGTTGAGCTGGATATAGCGGCATCCGCATTTCCTGGCGAAAGCCGTGATCTCCGGCAGATCATCGCGCAGAGTCGGCTCGCCGCCCGACAGCTGCAGAAATGTCTGCCCTGGCTCGGTCAGATCATAGATCCAGGCTTTCACTCTGGCGAGGGGCGGATCCTCTCCTCTCCGGTCGTGCGCGAAGCAGAACCGGCAGTTCATATTACACCTCTTGGTGACCTCCAGGAGAGTACAGCATGTTCCCCTCCGGTGACTCTGGCAGAGGCCGCTGCAGTGCGCGCAGTCCGGATCCATCCGGTCTGTCTCGCCTGCCTGCTGCGCGCTTACTGCCGGTTCCTGGTCTTGACACCAGCTGGCATAATCTACTCGTCCCCGCCATACGAGGCTGTCAAAGCTGCCATGTTCCGGACAGACCCGGTGAATCCGGACGCTTCCGTCTGAGCTGATCCGTTTTTCTGCGGGGAGCTGCCTCAGGCAGACAGGGCATACACTGAAGGTATGCCGAAGACCTGATCCATTGTTCCGGGGCAGAATTTCCAGTATGGTTTTACTCTCCGCCTCGCCGCTTCTTTCTGTTGATCCCACTCTGTGTGCCTCGCTTCTTCTCCTTTACCGCCTCTGTCTGTTCATCACGGAGCATCCCGTTGTTCCTGATGTCAGCCGTTTTCTTTCTTACCTCATCATCTGCCCGTTCGCCTGATTTCGCCTTAACTGGTGAATCGCAGCTACTTGTCTTCCAGATTCTGCTCGACCTCAGCCATCTTTCCGGAAACCAGAGCTTCAGGGATGTAGACCTCTCCGCATTTCGGGCAGCGGAGCAGCTTTGTATGGAAGCCGTGGTCCAGATACTCGAAGTAGGTTTCCTTCGGCTCCATTGGCACGCCGCACCGGCGGCACATCATCCTGATGCCGCCGGAATAATCGCCTCTGTTCTCGATCGCCATAATGGTCTCCTTTCCGCCGCCTCAGGGCAGCGGCACAAACAGCCGTGAAAGCAGGTCTATATGCGAAAATCTTCATTCACCTTCCAGGTTCATCCGGTGCGCATACCCGGACAGCAGGTGATAGCTTCCGCCGGGAAGCGGGAGGTACTGCGCCCAGTATGTCATGCGGCCGATCTTCCGGTGTCCGGTGATCATCCCGTCATCGGTGCTTACCGCTCCGCATTTTTCCTGCTCACAATATTCAATTACCTGTTCCATCTCAGAAAGAAGAATATGATGTTCGGACAGTTTCTTCTCCAAATCCGGATCACAGATGATTCTCACTTTTCTCTCCCTCTTCTTCGGCTCCATTCCCAGCCAGATCCTCTGCAGATCACTCTTCAGCTTCATCCGGTTTTCCCGGCGGGCCGATACAGTGGGAGTTCCTCGCCTCCGGTCGGTCCGTCCGAATGCCAGTTCCAGAATATGGATATTCTCCTTGCCGCGCGAGGCAAATGTGTCCCGGCAGTTCATGCAGGAAGTGATATAAGGAAGCGGCGATTCCTCCGCTCTTTCCATCCGCACACGTTTGGCATAATCCGGCGCAGCGATCTCATACTGACCTCCATAGCTGCAGCATCTCGCCATGTCACCGGTATGCGAGAGATCTTCATGCCTAATTTCAAGCCGGTCTGCCAGTTCCCGTACCGCCTGCTGCAGCTCGGGGTAGTTCCGGCTCGCGCACGGATCAAACACCGCGAAGGTGGTATCCGAATTCTTCACCTCAGAGGCAGGAAGTCCCCACGCAAGAAGCGCTTCTTCGATAAAGCGTCCGGGAATATCCGGCAGGTACCGGTCGAACATCTTCCGGCAGCTCGGACAGGAGAACAGTACGACTGGCTTGCCAAGGCTCTCCCAGGTCCGGCGCAGCGCCTGCACATGCTCCTGCTGCAATTCGTCTTCCGCTGCCCATACGGCGGGAGCGCCGCAGCAATCCAGCCAGACGGCAGAGGAAGGCTGCTTGTCAAACAGCCATCTTACCATATCTTCGGTAAGATCCGGCGCGGATGCTCCGAACTGACAGCCCGGGAACAGGACGTAAGAACACCGGCCGTCTGGTGCAGAGGGATTTCTCATTGTCAGAGCGGCCTCTTTCCCGGAAAACTGCATGTCGCGAAGGAAGAAATCATGGAACGCCCAGGGCATGGCATCGGAATCTTTTAGTCCATGATGACTCTGCATGAGAAACTTTCCCATATCAATGTTTTCCGGACATACCGCCTTGCAGAGACCACACTGATCACAGGAAGCAATCCGGCGTGTTGCCCAGCGGCCGTCATTCGCCAGTGTGCTCGGACGAACGGTGATATATGCTTCCTCATAGAGCCGTCCCGGTGACTTCTCCTGAATCCGCATCAGATCGCACTCCCGCATGCAGATGTCGCAGGAACACTCCCGGCACCGCTCCGCTTCGGCAATCACTTCTTCCTTTGTCCATGGCTGCCCCTCTTCCTTGGAAAAGGACGGCATCTTCTTCACATGCTGGGGATTGATCACCAGCCGCGTGGTCACATCGGAAACCGGCTCGTTCATCAATCCGGTTTTCAAATACCGCTCAATCGCCGCTGCCGCAGAAATTCCCTGCGCCAGAGCGGATATGGGGTCCAATGCGTCCACGGTTTCTCCGCCGATAAACACACCGGGCATATCCGTGGCAAATGCCCCCTGTCCGGAAGGCTCGGCACCAAGATGCGATCCACCGCGCCCGGTTGCGATGAATATGGCATCCCACTCTCCCTCCGGCAGGTCAGGCAGTGTGGTGCCGGTCCGGATGTCAGGGTGTTCCCACTGAAACTGATTCTTCAGTTCCGCATCAAAGTTCACCTTGTCCATCAAATTTCGGGCGGTTCCCCCAAGCTGAGAGGACGATTCAAAGATTGTAACGGCATATTTCTTGTTGCAGAGGATCAGGGCGCACCCCAGCCCGGCAAGTCCCGCTCCAATCACCGCAACAGATTTTCCCTTGGCCGGCAGATTATAGGCATTCGGAGTCGTTCTTCTCGCCAGATAGCAGGTTGCTGCCTCCATCTCCTTCAGTCTGACGGTTCCTCCGCACTGCTTCATCAGGCACTGATTCTCACAACGAGCCGGACAGATCCGGCTCACAATTGCGGGGAATCCCACCGCAGTCTGATAGCTTCGGTAGGCGGCATTCATCCGGCCCTGGCGCCATTTGCCGATCAGATCGATAACATCCAGATGAAATGGACAGGAAACGCGGCAGAACGGCGGCTCATCCTGCAGGCAGTCCTTCTTCAGAATGGTTCCGAATTCTTCCAGAAAATGTGTATCATTGGGCATCGAAAGCTCCTCCTCCCGCAATCCATCGGTCAATTCCGCTTAATCGAATATACCCGCGGGGCGCGAAGCCCAGCGGGTATATTGTAACATCCGGAATAATAAAGTGCAATAAAGGGACAAAAGCCCGATCAGAACGGACGTGCGGCTTCCGGATCGTCGAGCGACAGATAATATCCCTCGTTCTTGTTGAACGGTACCGGATTCGCCTTAATGCTCTCCAGCTCTTCGTACATATCCGGTCCCAGATAGTACTTCGCCGGCTCGTAAGGCTTCTCACCTCTTGCAATCGCGTCCAGTCCGGCCTTGATCTTCTCCGGACGGGCAGGCTGCTCATGGATCCGGACACCTGTCGCATTGTAAATTGCGTTCAGAACCGCGCAGTGCGGTGATGCCTGGAACGCCTCGGATGCGCCCGAAGAGCCGAAAGGACCGGACTCGATGGGATCATCCATATGCAGAATCTCGATGTCATCCGGCGTATCCTTGATGTAAGGAATTCCGGCACCGACCATATTGCCCTGCTTCTTGACGTCATCATAATCTTCCTGAAGGGCGAAGCCGATACCATGAGAGATTCCGGAGTATGCCTGACCATTGACGGCCTGGATATTGCCGATGCGGCCGACATGATCGACGCAGGTAAACTTCAGAACCGTGCACTTGCCGGTCTTCGCGTCCACTTCTACTTCTGCCATGTTCAGGCAGTACGTATAAGCAGGGGACGGATCGCCGATGCCGGTGTTCGGGTCCAGACGAACCAGCTCCGGATC
>CADBOY010000085.1 GCA_902796405.1 uncultured Lachnospiraceae bacterium
CAGAATGTCCTTCTCGTCGCAGATCTGGCGGATTCCCCGGACAAACTCTGCGTCAGCCGGATAGACTCCGCCTTCGCCCTGCACGGGCTCGAAGATGATCGCGCAGGTCTTCTCATTCACGAGCTGTTTCACGCTGTCCAGATCATTGAAACTGGCAAAACGGATACCGGAGATCAGCGGCTGGAACGGTTCCTGATAATGGGCATTGCCCGTGACGGAGAGCGCTCCCAGGCTGCGCCCATGAAAGCTTTTTCCCATGGCAATGATCTCATGGCCGCCCTTTCCGTCCCGGTCGTAAGCATAGCGAAGCGCCGTCTTGAGGGCTCCCTCGATGGCCTCCGTTCCGCTGTTGCAGAAGAAGACGCGGTCCATTCCGCTCGCCTCGCAGAGCGTTTTGGCGGCCACTACCGCGGGCTCATTGTAAAAATAGTTCGAGGTATGAACGATCTTATCGATCTGTGCCTTCACTGCGTCATTGTACTCCTTGTTGTTGTAGCCGAGTGCAAATACCGCGATTCCTGCACAGAAGTCCAGATATTTCTTACCATCGCTGTCATACAGATACACACCGTCGCCATGGTCCAGTACTATCGGGTAGCGGTTGTATGTATGCAGCAGATAATGTTCACCCTGTTCTATGATATCCTTCGTTGTCATGATCCTGCTCCATTTCCTCTGTGGTCATGCCTGTGTCCGGCATGATGCTGCCCTGCCGGTTTCAGTCTTTCATGATCTGGCTTCCGATTCCTTCGTTCGTGAAGAACTCCAGAAGCAGGCTGTGAAGGATTCTCCCGTCGAGAATATGCACGCGGTTTACGCCTTCCTCGAGCGCCTTGACGCAGTTCTTCAGTTTCGGAAGCATACCGCCCTGCAGAGTGCCGCTCGCGATCATCTCCTTCGCCTCATTGATCGTAATGGAGCTGATCAGAGAATCCTTGTCCTCGATGTTGCGGTACAGGCCTTCGGTATCCGTGAGAAATGCCAGCTTCTCGGCGTGGACGGCTGCGGCAATCGCGCAGGCGGCGTCATCTGCGTTGATATTGTAGGTCTCCCCGTTTTCATCGCATCCAACGGAGCAGACGATCGGCAGGAAATCATCACCGAGAAGATCCATGAGGATCTTGGGGTTGACGCTGGTAATCTCGCCGACATAGCCGAGATCCTGTCCGTCCGGGAGTTCCTTCTTCTTCACGGTCAGCAGACCGCCGTCCTTGCCGGAAAGCCCTGCGGCGTAAACGCCCTGCGCCTCGACCATCTGCACCAGTCTCTTGTTGATCCGGCCAAGCACCATCTCGGCAATTTCCATTGTTGCTGCATCGGTCACGCGGAGGCCGTCCACAAACTTCGGCTCCATTCCCAGACGGCTCACCCATTTGCTGATGTCCTTGCCGCCGCCGTGAACGATGATCGGCTTAAAGCCAACGAGCTTGAGGAGGACTACATCCTTGATGACGTTTTCCTTGAGCTGCTCGTCCAGCATGGCACTGCCGCCGTACTTTACGACGATGATCTTGCGGTTGAATTTCTGAATGTAGGGGAGTGCCTCAATCAGGACCGCTGCTTTTCTCATATCTTCACTCTGCATGATTAATTCCTTCCTTATAAACGACATTTCCTGTCGGGGATGGTTAGGGCTCGTTTTCACTAAGATTAATATCGAGGAAGTTACCAGTTCTAATGTTCGACCTGCGCCTGTGGCTTGACCTCGCTGAGAACGGGTAACGACATTTCTCTAAGCTCGTACTTCGCCTGCGGCTCGTTCTCGCTAAGAGAAATTGTCAAGAGAAATTGTCAGCTTCGGTAGTCGGCGTTGATTCGGACGTAGTCGTAGGTGAGGTCGCAGCCCCATGCTGTGGCGGTCTCGTGTCCTTCCTTGACGTCGCAGACTGCGGTGACCTCCGGACAGGACAGAATCTTAGTCGCTTCCTCTTCGCTGTACTCGGCACCCATCCCGTTCTTCACGACCTGAATCTTTCCACCCGCACTTTCAAACCAGATGTCCACACGGTCGGGATCGAACTGCGCCCCGGAGTAGCCCATCGCGCAGAGGATCCGCCCCCAGTTGGCGTCATGTCCGAAGATGGCAGCCTTCGTCAGGCTGGACATCACGACTGCCTTCGCGAGGGTCCGCGCCTGTTCCTTCTCCGCCGCATTCACAACCTTGACTTCAAACAGAGCACTTGCTCCCTCTCCGTCGCCGGCGATCTGCTTCGACAGGAACGTCATGACCTCCCGCAGTGCGGCGCAGAACGCATCGTAATCCGCACCCTCCGAATCAATCACCACATTGCCGGCACAGCCATTTGCCAGGACCAGAACCGTATCGTTCGTCGAAGTGTCTCCGTCGACCGAGATCATATTGAAGGTATCCACCACATCCGCCGACAGGGCTTTCTGCAGCATCGGCTTGCTGATCGCGCAGTCTGTCGTGACAAAGCAGAGCATCGTGCACATGTTGGGGTGAATCATGCCCGACCCCTTGCACATGCCGGCCATCGTCACCGTCTTTCCGCCTGCTTCGAAGGTGAGGGCGATCTCCTTCGGATGCGTATCCGTGGTCATGATGGCCCGCGCCGCGTCACCCGCGCTCTCCCGGCCCGGTCCGAGCTGCTTTGCCAGCATCCCGATTCCGGAGCGGATGATGTCCATCGGAAGCTGATTGCCGATCACTCCGGTAGAGCAGACCAGCACAGAGTCCGCATCCTCGGGATCTCCGATAGCCTGCGCTGCTGCGCTGGCCATATCCGCGCAGTACTGCATGCCCTGCGCGCCTGTACAGGCATTCGCGACACCGCTGTTAACCACAATGGCGCGGCTCTTCTTCCCGCTCGTCACGGCTTTCCTGTTCCACTTGACCGGCGCTGCCTTCACGAGGTTGGTGGTGAACACTCCCGCGGTTTCGCAGGGAACCTCACTCACGACCATCGCCATGTCCTTCTTATTCTTATCGTATTTGAGGCCAGCGTGCACACCTGCCGCCTGGAACCCCTTCGGAGCAGTGATGCCCCCGTCAATCTTTGTCATTGCCATATGTACATCCTCCCATGCCGCACCCCGGAAGAATGTCTC
Source organism: uncultured Lachnospiraceae bacterium (assembly GCA_902796405.1). Taxonomy (GTDB): domain Bacteria; phylum Bacillota; class Clostridia; order Lachnospirales; family Lachnospiraceae; genus UBA3305. Next base: position 3,070 of record CADBOY010000085.1, read on the forward strand.
CGTGCGCGTCGGAAGCGATTATACAACCTTTTAATTTTTTATGCAAGATTGATTATAAAAATACTTGCAAATTTTTCAGGTGGGGTGTATACTCCGTAACAGTCGTCCCGGGGAACCGGAAATCGCGTGATTTCTTGCGGTATTGGCAGAAATCACGGGCATCTGAATCCGGCGCGGCGTTTTCCGTTCTGCCATGCAGCAGCGCGGGAAAATACGTTTTCGTGAATATTTATTCATAATTATGCAGAATCATCCTGCAGAAAGGCCACACCCATGAGTAAAGAGAAAGTCGTTCTTGCATATTCCGGCGGACTGGATACCACCACGATCATTCCGTGGCTCAAGGAAACGTTTGATTACGATGTTGTCTGCTGCTGCATCAATGTCGGTCAGGCGGAAGAGCTTGACGGGCTGGAGGAGCGCGCGAAGTACTCCGGCGCATCCAAGCTCTACATTGAGGATGTCATCGATGAGTTCTGCGATGACTTCATCATGCCCTGTCTGAAAGCAGATGCCGTATATGAGAACAAATACCTGCTCGGCACGTCGATGGCGCGCCCGGTGATCTCCAAGAAGCTCGTCGAGATTGCCCGCAAGGAAGGCGCTGTTGCGATCTGCCACGGCGCAACCGGCAAGGGCAACGATCAGATCCGCTTCGAGCTCTCGATCAAGGCTCTCGCACCGGACATCAAGATCATCGCTCCTTGGAGAATGACCGATGTCTGGACGCTGCAGTCCCGCGACGATGAAATCGCCTACTGCAAGGCTCACGGCATCGATCTTCCGTTCGACGCTTCTCACAGCTACAGCCGTGACCGCAACATCTGGCACATCAGCCACGAAGGACTGGAGCTGGAGGATCCCTCCAATGAGCCGAACTACGACGATCTGCTTGTCATGACCGTGCCGCCGGAGAAAGCTCCCGATGAGCCGGAGTACGTGACGATGACCTTCGAGCAGGGCATCCCGACCAGCGTCAACGGCAAGAGCATGAAGGTCTCCGAGATCATCGAGACGCTGAACGAGCTCGGTGGAAAGCACGGCATTGGCATTGTCGATATCGTGGAAAACCGTGTCGTCGGAATGAAGTCCCGCGGTGTGTATGAAACGCCCGGCGGAACGATCCTGATGGAGGCGCACAAGCAGCTGGAAGAGCTGATCCTCGACCGCGCAACCCTGGAGGCCAAGAAAGTCGTTGCGAATAAGCTCGCCGAGGTTGTCTATGAGGGCAAGTGGTTCACCCCTCTTCGTGAGGCGCTCTCCGCCTTTGTCGATGTGACGCAGCGAGAGGTCACCGGTACGGTAAAGTTCAAGCTTTACAAGGGCAACATCATCAAGGCCGGCACCACCTCCGATTACTCGCTGTACAGTCAGTCCCTCGCCTCGTTCACGACCGGCGATCTGTACGACCACCACGACGCCGACGGATTCATCACGCTGTTTGGACTTCCGCTGAAAGTGCGCGCGATGAAGAAGCTCGAGAGAGAGAATCAGAAGAAGAATGAGAAATAATTCCGCTGCCAGAAAGATACGCGGCGCGGACGGAGAAGAAAACCTGCCGGATTCGGGATATCCCGGACCGGCAGGTTTTTTGCGGTCTGTTTTACTGGCATGATCGGTTCATTATTGCCGCAGGTTTACCCCTGACATCGGTTGCTATCCCGGTCTGTACATGGTAGACTCAAATTGTAGAAAATCGTGTGCGATTTCATTCATGATTTGAAGGAGGCATTTCATGAAAACAGGGGAAAAATCATATACCACATTATTGTGTATGCTCCTGGCCATACTGATGGTATTCGGCATGATGCCCGGTCCGTCTTATGCCGCGGAGAAAACACAGCAAGCCAATGCAGCGGCATCCGTGCAGCGCAGTGCATCAAACGGTTTCTGGGCGAAACTGCGGGCATACGCTGCGATCTCCAAGACTTTTTCCAATTTTAAGGATTCCAGGAATTCGATCCGGGGAGATATCCTGATCAAGGGAGCTTCTGACAGCTCGTACGATACGGAAAGCGATCACGGATATGAAGTAAAGGCGGGAGAAACCTACACACTGGGCCTGAAGCTGGATGTTACCGGAATCAAGCAGGATTTACAGACAATCAAAACGCAGATTCTGAATACCAAAGAGGTAACAGACTACTTCGACAGCATGGGAAATGGCGGTCTGGATGTTGTGGGTGTCCGTCAGCTCCAATGTGAGCTGGTTGCCAATATCCACATTCCGGATGGTCTGGATGCGTCCGGTGAAAAAGTGCAGGAAGCACTGAGTCAGCTCCAGCTTGGCGACAACTTCGGCGCATATACCAGCCATACCACGGTACATGTTGACAATACGGACGTAAAAGACTACGACCTGTCCGGTTATAAATTCGCGGTCACCAGGGCAACTTGCAGTGACGATCACAAGGATATCCGGATCGTGATGGATCTGCAGATTCCGAAGAACTACAATGGAAAGTCTTATGATGACGTCATGCAGTTTAACTTCGGCTGCCTGTATGCGATCGTGGAAAATCTGCCGGATATATTCACTCTGGAAATTCCCGGCATCAAAGCCGATGCGGCAAAGAAAATCGGAAAGATGACCGTAACCGGCAGCATGGGACAGAAAGCCAGTACTTCGGATTGCTTCATGAGCGCTGCCCTTACTTACAGCAGCTCCATTCCATTCCGTACCAACTGGTATGCGACACAGCTTGAGGGCGGTCAGGATGCATTAAACAGCGACGGCATCTCTCTCACCGCTATCCAGAAGGGCGCTGTCCAGTATGATGCCAACGGCGGAACGGGAACCATGCCTCAGACGGAAGGAATTCTTCAGGATTCCGTACCGGCTGCGGAGAATCAGTTTACCCGGACCGGATATTCCTTCAAGGAATGGAACACCAGGGCAGATGGAACCGGAAACGCCTACCAGAGCGGCGAC
>CADBOY010000086.1 GCA_902796405.1 uncultured Lachnospiraceae bacterium
CGGAATCGCATCATCAGGTGTTCATTCAAATGGATTCTCACTAGTTAGAAAAGTGTTTGAGATGACAAAGGAAAGCCTCGATACTTATTATGATGAGCTGGGTGAGACACTCGGTGAAGCTTTGATCCGTCCTACAAAGATATATGTAAAGGCTATGAAGTCCATCAAAGATGCAGGCGTCAGAGTTCATGGATGTAGCCACATCACAGGCGGCGGTTTCTATGAGAATGTACCGAGAATGCTTCCTGATGGCGTGCGCGCGCAGATCCGGAAGAACAGCTACCCGGTCCCTCCGATCTTTGCAATGCTTCAGACGAACGGGGACATTGAAGAGCATATTATGTACAATACCTTCAACATGGGACTCGGTATGGTGCTCGGTGTGGCTCAGGAAGATGCAGACCGCGCGGTACAGGCCATTGAAGCTGCCGGCGAAAAGGCATACATCGTTGGTGAAGTCATCTCCGGTGAAAAGGGAGTCGATGTCATATGCTGAGAATCGTTGTTCTCGTATCCGGGGGCGGAACCAACCTCCAGTCCATCATCGATCATATCGAAGATGGCCGCATGAAGAATGTCTCCATTGCGTGTGTCATCAGCAATAACGAAGGGGCGTACGCGCTGGAGAGGGCCAAAAAGCACGGAATTCCGACTCTTTGCATCTCTCCGAAGAGTTTTGAACAAAGGTCTGATTTCAATGCGGCACTACTCGCGAAGCTGGATGAGATCCATCCGGACCTGATCGTCCTGGCCGGTTTCCTCTTGGTGATTCCGCCGGAGATGGTGGACCGCTATCCCAACCGGATCATCAATATCCATCCTTCTCTGATTCCGTCGTTCTGCGGTACCGGCTATTACGGCCTGAAGGTGCATGAAGCAGCACTCGCCCGCGGAGTGAAGGTTTCCGGCGCGACCGTTCACTATGTCGATAAGGGAACGGACACTGGCCCCATCATCCTGCAGAAAGCGGTGGAGGTGAAAGAAGGCGATACACCGGAGACTCTTCAGAAACGCATTATGGAGCAGGCGGAATGGGTGATTCTCCCGGAAGCCATTCAGAAGATAGCCGATGAGAAGGCCGCCGCAGAGAAGGCAGCGAGACAGGAGGAAGAAAGATGAAAGTTCTGATCGTGGGAGGCGGCGGAAGAGAGCATGCCATCGCCTGGAAAGTGGCGCAGAGTCCGAAGGTGGACAAGATATACTGCGCCCCCGGCAATGCAGGCATCTCCCAGGTTGCAGAATGTGTGCCGATCGGCGCCATGGAATTCGAGAAGCTCGCTGATTTTGCCGAGGAGAAAAAGATCGATCTCACGGTGATCGGGATGGATGATCCGCTCTGCGGAGGCATCGTCGATGTCTTCGAGGCGCGGGGACTGCGCGTGTTCGGTCCGCGTAAGAATGCTGCGATTCTTGAGGGATCCAAGGCATTCTCCAAGGATCTGATGAAAAAGTACCACATTCCGACAGCAGCGTATGAGACATTCGATAGTCCCGAGGACGCCATGACCTATCTTGAGACCAGCGACTATCCGATCGTCCTCAAAGCGGACGGCCTGGCGCTCGGCAAGGGCGTTCTGATCTGCCAGACAAAGCAGGAAGCAATGGACGGAGTGAAGACGATCATGCTTGACCGGAAGTTCGGCGCTGCCGGCAGCCGCCTTGTCGTCGAGGAATTCCTGACCGGCCGCGAGGTTTCCGTCCTGTCCTTTGTCGACGGCAAGACGATTCGCACGATGACATCCGCGCAGGACCACAAGAGAGCACTGGATGGGGATCAAGGGCTCAACACCGGTGGTATGGGGACATTCTCTCCGAGCCCATTCTACACCAGCGAAGTGGATGAGTTCTGCCGGAAATATGTGTATCAGCCGACGGTGGACGCCATGAACGCGGAGGGACGTACGTTCCGCGGCGTGATCTTCTTCGGCCTGATGCTGACGGAGAAGGGACCCCGCGTTCTGGAGTACAATGCGCGCTTCGGCGATCCGGAGGCGCAGGTTGTACTGCCGCGCATGGAGAATGATATCGTCGATGTCTTTGAGGCATGCATCGACGGCACGCTGGATCAGATTGATCTGAAATTCAAGGACAATGCCTGCGTCTGTGTGATCCTGGCCTCCGGAGGCTACCCCGTTTCCTATAAGAAGGGATATGAGATTCACGGACTGGAGCAGCTGGAAGGCAAGCCGGGGTGCTATGTCTTCCATGCGGGGACGAAGTTCGCTGATGACGGGAAGACGTATCTGACGAATGGCGGTCGTGTTCTGGGCGTAACGGCATCCGGCGAGGATCTGCATAAGGCCCGGGCAAATGCTTACGCGGCGGCACAGAAGATTTCGTGGGAAGGCATGTTCTACCGCCATGATATCGGCAAAGCCATCGATGAGGTATAAAGGGAAAAGACATTCCTGAAGGAGGGAAAACGGTTGACGGAATCCTTCCACAGGTCCAGCAGATGGTGAGCGCGGGATGAGCCGCGGAGCAGCTGCTCCGCCGCTTCCCGCGCCTTTTCAGCCGGAGAGAGGATGCCGCGGGCGATGCATAACATCGGCAGCGGCACCGAACAGGAATTCCGCCATCTGCCCTGCGTTACTTCAGTTTGGCCGGGATACCCCGGCAGCACAGGAAGAAAGTGAGAGACGGATCATGGGCAAGATCTTTCTTTTTGACAATGATGTGGACACGGATCAGATCATCGCGTCCCAGTATCTTCTCTATCCGACAGTGGAAGAGATGAAAAGTCATGCATTTGAGTCTCTGCGCCCGGATTTTGCGCAGCTGGTGAAAGCGGGCGACTATGTGGTCGCCGGGGATAATTTCGGCTGCGGATCTTCCCGGGAGCAGGCGCCGGCGGTGCTCCGCGCGCTGGGCGTGCGCGCCGTACTGGCGAAGTCATTTGCACGGATATTCTATCGCAATGCCATCAATATCGGCCTGCCGGCGATCGTCTGTGCGGATCTGCACGATGCTGTGCAGGACGGGGATGAGATGGAGCTTTCCCTGGAGAAGGGGATTGTCCGGACAGGAGGCAGAGAGCTGTCCTGTACCAAGCTCCCGCCGCAGATGCAGAAGATCTTAAACGACGGCGGACTGATCGCCGCGCTGAACCGGGAGGTGGACTGACATGGGCATGACAATGGCAGAGAAGATCATTGCCAGAGCCGCGGGAGTGCCGGAGACTCACGCCGGTGAGATTCACACGGTAACGCTGGACCGGCTGATGAGCAATGATGGCACCACCCATCTGACGATTGATATGTACAACCAGCTGAAGCATCCACGCATTCATGACGTCAGCCGGCTGGTATGGATTGTGGATCACAATATCCCTTCGGACAGCATCAAGACGGCAGCTTCTCACAAGAAAATGCGGGATTTCGCCAGAGAGCACGGCATTGCCTTCCATGAGGGAGATGGTGTCTGCCATCAGGTTATGATGGAGCAATATGTCCGGCCGGGTGAGCTGATCTTCGGAGCAGACAGCCATACGTGTTCCTATGGCGCGCTGGGGGCATTCGGCACCGGTGTCGGATGTACAGATTATCTGTACGCGATGGTGACAGGAACGTCCTGGCTGATGGTTCCCAGGACGCTGCGCTTCAATCTGCATGGGAAACTTTCACCAGATGTCTGCGGCCGTGATCTGATTCTCACGATCATCGGGAAGATCGGAGCCAATGGGGCAAACTACCGGGCGATGGAATTCGGCGGAGAGGGTCTGCATACCTTAAGCATGAGCGACAGGATGTCGGTCTGCAATCTCTGCGTAGAGGCAGGAGCAAAAACCGCTCTGATGGAGTGCGATGAAGTCGCGCTGGCCTACCTGAAGGAACGCGGAAGGGAACCGGTGGCTCTGTTTGTGGGCGATCCGGATGCCTCTTATGAAAAAGTATACGATATTGATCTTGCGAGTATCGTTCCCGTGGTGGCAAAGCCGCACTTTGTCGATAATATTGTTCCGGCCGAAGCGTGCCGGGAAACCAGGATTGACGAAGCTTTCCTGGGGTCCTGCAGCAGCGGACGGATCGAGGATCTTCGGACTGCGGCGGAAGTCATCCGCGGCAGAAAGGTCTCGCCGCTGGTCCGGTTCCTGGTCGTTCCGGCGAGCCGTGAGATATGGATGCAGGCGGCGGAAGAAGGCCTGCTGGATGTCTTCATGGAGGCTGGTGCCATTGTGATGAATCCGAACTGCTCGACCTGCTGGGGAAGCTGTCAGGGCGTGATCGGCGCCGGAGAAACGCTGATCTCGACAGGAACGCGCAATTTCCGCGGAAGAGCCGGACACCGGGATTCCTTCGTCTATCTGGCTGACGCGGCGACCGTTACAGCATCTGCCGTTGCCGGAGAGATCATCACGGCGGAACAGCTGGATGCGGAAGAAGGAGGAGAAAGAGAATGAAAAACTCCTCAGTGACCGATGAATTTGAAGGCAGGGTATGGCTGCTCGGTGATGATATCGATACCGATATCATCATACCGACGGAGTATCTCGCTCTGCCCACAATTGAAGCGATGAAACCCTATGCTTTCTCTCCGCTTCGCCCGGAGCTGGCCGGACTGATCCGCCCTGGTGACATCATCGTCGCCGGCCGGAATTTCGGCTGCGGCTCTTCCCGGGAACAGGCTCCGGAAGTGATCAAGGCTCTGGGCATCCGCTGCGTGATTGCGGCGTCATTTGCCAGAATCTTCTTCCGGAATTCGATCAATAACGGACTTCTCCTGATCGAGAATGCGGATCTGCATGATGCTGTGCAGGAAGGAGACCGGATCCGGGTGAAGGCAGGAGAGAAGATTGTGGCAGGAGGCAGGCAGTTTCCGGCCGCTTCTCTGCCGGATAATCTTCTGGAAATTCTCGAAGCAGGGGGGCTCGTGAAGGCGATGCGCCGCCGCAACGGATTGGAGGACTGAAGATGGGTGCAACCGCGATTGAAAAGATTATCCGGCGCAACACCGGCCTGGCGGATGCCAGTGCCGGAGACATTGTGACCGTGAATGTGGACCGCGTGATGATCCACGATATCTTTATTCCGTTTGTCGCTGAGAAATTTGAGGAGATGGGATTCCAGAAGATCTGGGATCCGGACCGTGTCGTCCTGATCTATGACCATCTCGTGCCGGCCAGTCAGATCGATGACGCCCGCCATTTCCAGATCGGCAATGCGTTTGCCGCAAAATACGGACTGAAAAATGTTCATCGGTCCGATGGAATCTGCCATCAGCTGATGACGGAGGCCGGATATGTGAAGCCAGGCGATGTTGTCTTTGGCACGGACAGCCACACCACCACCTATGGCTGTGTCGGTGCTTTCTCCACCGGGATCGGATATACGGAGATGGCGGGTATCCTCGGAACCGGAA
>CADBOY010000087.1 GCA_902796405.1 uncultured Lachnospiraceae bacterium
AGGGAATCTTTCAGTTCTTTTTTCAATCCGAAAACCGACTGTATCAGGACTTCCGCGAGCGGGACTCTCTCGCGGGCAGCATCGACTATGTGACAATCGGCTCCTCCATTGCCGAGTACGGCTTTGTGCCGGAGATTCTCGATGAGACGCTCGGAACCAGCAGCTACAACCTCGGCTATTCCTGGATGACCATGCAGGGCCGGCTGGAGATGCTGAAAATCGAGCTTCCGCGCAATCCCGTGAAGACCGTCGTCGTGGAGATCTCCGATGACACGCTCACCAAGACACCGACCAGCGATATCCCGGAAGGGGATCTCTATATGATCGGCCGGGTACACTCATTTCCCCGGAGGATCCGCTATTTTCTGCGGAATATCAGCCCGAAGTACTATGGCTGGATGTACTACCAGGTGCTGAAGCGCGGCATCGGCTGCATGCGAATGGTGGCAGACGGCGAATACCGGCTCTGGAACAGAACCAGTGAGAGAGGATACACCCCGTATCCGGAAGGCCGCGGGAACCTGAAACCGCTCTCCGATCAGGAACTGGCGAAGAAATTCGCCAGCGAGACGCACAGCGAGGACATCTGGAGCGGCAACGAGACCGCACTGCGGCAGATCATCGAGTACTGCCGCGCGCAGGGAGTCAACGTCATCCTGGTGAGTCTCCCGCTCTCGCGCCAGAAAGCTGCAGAAGTCAGCAATCTGCAGTATTTCCGGGATTATCTGAGCCAGATTGCGGACGAATATCAGGTTCCCTGTTATGACTTCACTCTGCTGAAGACGAAGGACACGCTTCTGCCAGAGGAAACCGCCTACACGGATTCCATTCACCTGAGCAACGCCGGCGCCCGGGCATTCAGCCAGTATTTTGCCGGACTGATGCAGCGCGCGGCCTCCGGAGAGGACATCAGCGGGGAATTCTATGAGAATTACGATGCGATGTATGCGCAGGAATCCTATATGAAGTACGTCACCGCCGGATGAACGGGATCGTATTGCCACGGATAATGCGAAAATCCACTCACCCTGATCATCTCATATCGGGAAGGCGATCTGGCTTCCTGAGAGGATCGTCCAGCGGCTGTTCGCAAGCGGAGGATCTCCCAGCCCCATTGCCCCGTTTCTGCGGCAGGGATGGCCAGGCATCAGAAACCAGCAGCGGCACCGCAAACAGCGCCGCATTGGCTGGCAGCTTGGTGAGCTGATGCTCCATTACAAACTCCACTGCCATCAGAATCAGCACCAGGGCGGCAGAATCGCGCCCTCTGCGCAGCATCTCCCACAGCATGAAGGTGAACCACACCATCAGAATCAGGAAGATGATCAAACCGTCCTGATAGAGAACGTGCAGGTAGGAATTGTCCAGAATCAGCCGGTTGACGACTCCAATATAAGGAACGTTCACTGGCGCCTTGGGTTTTGTGACCAGTTTCTGCCCCCACAGTGTCACGTGATAATGCTCTGCAAAATACCGGGCATACGAGATCCGCAGGGACAGCAGCCGGTCGGCCAAAAGATAGAACGCCGTGCCCTGCCGGCAGAACACGCCGAGCCACACGGAAACCGCCGCGCAGGCCGGGTAGACAAGACAGAGTAGAACGCGGAGCACCACATGCCGTGCCGCAGCCCCGTGAAAGAACCGGAACAGAAAGATTCCCGGGATCAGAGCGGACAGCAGAATCACGCTGGTTCTGCTGTTCGGCACAATCTGACAGAATATCGCGGCGGCAGCGACCAGGGCATAATCCCACCAGCGCCACCGCTCCAGCCGGATCATCACATACAGGCAGGTCAGAGACAGAATAAAGCTGCCTACTCCGTTTGGATGAATGAAGCCCAGTGCAAGCCGGGGCTGCATGGTTACCGGCCGGTAGAACCTCATCCCGGAATCCAGCGGGCCAAGGAAATACAGCACGGCAAGCAGCACAATACCGGCCGCTATCAGAACCGCTGATCTTCGCAGGAATTTTCCCCAGTCCGCATGCCTCCCGGAAAAAAGAATCGCCGTCAGTACCAATACCGCTTGTTCCCCGTGATGCCTGCAGCTGATCCACGCGGCCGCACAGGCAGCAAGGATCAGAATCATCTCCCCCACCGAATAATCCGTCAGAAGCAGGATATTGATCAGGGAGATTCCGGCCAGATACAGGGAGAATCCCAGAATCCAGTGATAAAGATCCGGATCCGTTTGTGACAGCATGGAATCCTTGGCAAACCGTATGACCAGATACAGCCAGAAGCAGATCAGAAAGACCGTCGACGAAATCTTCTTCCGGTTCGGAAGTGTCTGCAGGCACAGCAGGTTTTCCCGCTGCAGCAGATGGATTTCTTTCCTTTTCACGGCGCCGCCCTCCTGACTTTCCAAGTTTTCGCTGACCACCGGCACAGGCATTCTTTCCGGATCATCCGGAACGCTGCTCTCCTGACTTTCCGAGTTTTTCTCTGATTCACTCCATATCCCCGGTCTTCATATACCGCACAATCCGCTCCGTTGCGTGTCCATCGCAGCCGGACATGTATTTCTCCCGGAAATGCGCGACCTCTTCCCGGTCAAATGTCGCCGGAAGACCCCGGATATAATCGATCATCTCCTGATTCGTGCGGCACTTCGGTCCGGGAACATCCGCCAGAAAATCCTCATACACCCCCGGATTCTTCCGGTATTTGTCATAATCATAGACAAAAGAAAGGATCGGCCGTCCCAGCAGAGCGAACTCATAGACAACAGAAGAATAATCCGAGATAATGACATCGCTCACCATCATCAGCTGATTGATGTTCAGCCGCGGCTCCGTCATGTTCCTCGAAAGATCGAAGGCGAAGGTGTCCTGGCAGTCATCCGGGATCGGCGGCAGATAATGCGCCGTCTGGTGGTGCTTGATGACCAGAATCCAGTCCGCGCCGAGCGCATCCCGGAACGCCCGGATATCCAGCGCGTCCGGTGCCTTTCGGTACGGCTCCTTCCCGCGGTACGTCGGGGCATAGAGAATTACTTTTTTGCCGCGCGCTGCCGGAATTCTCTGTTCAAACAGCTTCCTGGCGTTCTTCCGGTAAGACTCGTCAAAGAACACATCGGTGCGGCTCACTCCGATCGGCTGAAGACTTCCGCTGTCTTCAGGAATTCCCATGAACCGCGAGAACAGGCTCTTCTCCGCTTCTCCCGGCAGCGTAACCAGACTATAATCTTTGAACATCGGGAAGCGCTCTTCGTGCTTTACGCTATAGTATCCAGATGCCGCACCGGAACGAAGCAGATCCAGTCCCAGCTTCTTCAGAACACCGCAGCCGTGCCAGAGCTGCACCACGCGCTGCTCCTTCCGAAAGTGAATCCCACCAAGAAGCCGTGTGGTCTCATGGAAGAAGATGATCTGTGCATCCACGGCATCACGCACGAAATTCTCCGCCATGAGATAGCAGTAGCAGCGGGGCGCTATATTCCAGAAGAGCTCATGGACATGAAGCTCCACGTCCGGATCCTTCCCGAGCGCTTCACAGACCAGCGTGGCGCTCGGATTGATCTTGCGCCGCGGCTGAAGATAGACCGCTTTCATAACGAGCGGCCTGCTGCTCTCCTCCTGACTGATTGCCGGAAAGATATGGCGGACGTATCGCTCTTCCAGTATGTCGCGGTCCTGCACGGTCTCCAGCATCCGGAACTTGTACAGGTTATCCGCCATATGGTCCGAAGAGATGTTGTGAGCGATATCCCAGGTATTCACGAACAGCTTCCGGTACAGCTCCGTAAGTTCCGGGGCGGAGATGACCTCTGCCGTCCGGGATCCCACCCGGAGAAACTGATCCCGGTACAGCCGAACCCGGCGGTCGAGCCAGGGGTACGCCACTGCCTCCCGGCCGTCTTCATAATGTCCGGCGCCGTCGCGAATGCGGATGGCTTCCTGGCTCGCATCGATTATCGCCTGCAGGATGGCGGAAAGAGCCTTCAGGTTTTCCTCCCGGCAGCGAGTTTCCTGCTCCGCCCGATCCGGCTCATCCGCCGCAAGCGCGGCAACACTGGCTGACTCCTGCATCCTGGCATCCGCCAGCCGGACGATGGGATCCTCTGCCTTCTCCCTGGTCCAGCGCTGGTTTCTCTCTTCCCGTTTCTTTCTGGACTTCTCCGCGACATGCCGCCAGTAAATCGCCCGGAGACGGGACTTCATGGACCCGTCATCTTTCTTCGCAAGGTTTTTCTCCAGCCTCTCGCGGATCAGACGCTCCAGCAGAACATTGTACCTCGCTTCTTCCTGTTCCACTTCATTCAGGATATAGTCAATCCGCTGCGGAACCGGAAGATTCTCTGTTCTTTCCTCCTTTGTCTGTTCGCTGTGTCGCTGTCTCTGTTCTTCCCGCAGTTCTTCCTTGACCTGGGCGTCAAGCTCCTGCCATTCCCGACGCTTCTGTTCGGACTTTCCCTGTTCTTTCCGGTCTGCCATGTTTCCCATCACCATCTCCGAATTCCATTTCCGGGCCTGCCTGCTGTTGCTGTGCTTTAATCCGTATCACCGAAGATTTCCGGTCTCTGTCCGTTCTCCCTCCGGGCCAGACACGCGGATCTCCCTGGCGATATAAATCGGCCGGTTCTTGCTCTGCAGATAGATTCCGGCGATGTACTCACCGATGATCCCCAGTGCCAGCATGATGATACCGCCCGTCAGCAGAATCAGGATGATGACCGCCGCAGCAGACGGACTTCCCAGTGCACCTCTTACACCCAGCACGATGGATACGATCAGGCTGATGAGAGCTGCCATAACCATCGTCACTCCCGCCCCCTCAGCAATACGCAGCGGG
>CADBOY010000088.1 GCA_902796405.1 uncultured Lachnospiraceae bacterium
CCCGGCAGCATACCGCGTCCCGCGTGCTGGCAGAGCGCGCGGAACGTCTCTTCGCTGATGTCGTGCTCAATCTTGCAGGCGTCGATGCGGGCCTGTTCGGGAGAGACGCCGATTCGCTCGAAGAATTCCGAGAGCGTGCGGTGCTTGTTGTATGTATCTGACGCGATCGCGTTGCCGCTTGCAGTGAGCACCAGCATCCCGGCTCTGTCGGTCGTAATATATCCGTTTTCCTTCAGCCGTTTGGTCACGTAGGTGACGCTGGGCTTGGTGACACCGAGGAGCTGCGCCACATCAGTGGAGCGGACATAACCGTGTTTTTCCTTAAGCATGAGGATCGCTTCCAGATAATCCTCCGTGGTTTTGCTGACATCATTATTCTCTCTGGACATGACGATATCTCCTATCTGCCGGGCGGCAGACGGCTGCCCGGGATCTGTAAAATTAAATAGATTTCCTATAGTTTATCACGTTTAATCCAGATTGCAAGACTTAACATTAAGAAAAATGAAGGATATCTCAGCGAGAAAATGGATTGCAGGAAGGGATCTCCGCTGGGCTAGTGCCAATACGAATGTTAAAGGGCCTTTATCATCCCAGCGCCACATCCAGCGCCATCATCAAGGTAAAACCGATGGAGAACATCAGCACGCCGATGTTCGAATGCTCGCCCTCACTCATTTCCGGGATCAGCTCCTCCACCACGACGTACATCATGGCGCCGGCAGCAAAGCTTAAGAAGTACGGCATAGCAGGGATGAGAAAATGTGCGAGGAGAATCGTCAGCAATGCGCCGAGCGGTTCCACGGCGCCGGACAGAACGCCGCTCAGAAACGATTTGCTCTTGCTGCTTCCCTGCCCGTGAAGCGGCATAGAGATGATGGCGCCCTCGGGGAAGTTCTGTATGGCAATGCCAAGAGACAGGGCCAGCGTGCCCCCTGCCGTGATATCGGCAGAGCCGGCGAGAAATCCTGCGTATACGACGCCGACAGCCATTCCCTCCGGGATGTTGTGAAGCGTCACCGCAAGTACCATCATGGTTGTTTTGCACAGCTTGCACTCGGGCCCCTCTGCCTGATCGGCATTCATGTGCAGATGCGGAATGATATGGTCCAGCAGAAGGAGGAACAGGATGCCGCCCCAGAAACCAATCACGGAGGGAAGAAATGCCAGCCGCCCCATTGATGCGGCCTGTTCCATGGCGGGAATGATCAGGCTCCAGATGGAAGCCGCCACCATGACTCCGGCGGCAAATCCGGTAAGAGAGCGCTGCACCATCCGGGACAGCTCCTTCTTCATGAAAAAGACGCAGGCGGAACCTGCAGCTGTTCCGACAAAGGGAATTAAAATGCCGATTAATGTATTTATATCCATCGATTCACAGAACCTTTCCTTGCATCAGTCGCCGTTTGATTTAATCCGCTGCTGGAACCAGTCCACCGTTTGATTCAATCCATCGCTTGAATCAGTCCGCCGTTTGATTGCGCTGGGATAAGCTGGATTTACTTGGATCTGTCCGCCGTTTTCCGACAGCAGCTGGTATCATCTGAATCCACTCGGTTCCGCCCGCTGCTTTTCGGTCACAGCTGGTATAATCTGGTGTATTTCTCCTCGAGATCATCCAGGTAGTAGTTCCAGTTGAATTCCTCCCCGGTCGCGCGGCGGATGATTTCCGGCGCATCGTACCGGCAGCCGTAGTGATGGACATTCTCCTTCAGCCAGTTCATGCAGATATCGTAGCGGCTGGAGCGAAGCGCCTCGTCGACATCGATGTCCTGCCGCATCTTGTGCACGATCTGAGCCGCGTAGGCGCTGCCAAGCGCATAGGTCGGGAAATAGCCGAAGCTGCCCTCGGACCAGTGCACGTCCTGCAGAATGCCGTCCCGGGAATTGGGCACCTCAACGCCGAGATACTCGCGGTACTTCTCATTCCAGACCTGCTCCAGATCTTCGGTTCCGATCCGGCCGTCGAACAGATCCTTCTCGATCTCATAGCGGATCACGATATGCAGCGGATAGGTGAGTTCGTCGGCCTCCGTCCGGAGAAGGCCAGGAACGGCTGCGTTGGAAGCACGGACAAACTGCTGAACCGTGACGCCGCCGAGCTGCTCCGGGAATTCCTTCTGCAGCGCGGGGAAATTCGCTTCCCAGAATGCGGTGGTCCGGCCGAGATAATTCTCGCAGAGCCGGGACTGGGATTCGTGCATTGCCGCGGAGACACCTTCGGCAAGAATGGTCCCATCGTATTTCGGATCAATGTTGTGCTCGAAGGTGGCGTGGCCAACTTCATGAATGGTTGAGAAGAGAGAGGAGGTGACGCTGTTCTCCAGATACTTCGTCGTCGTCCGGCAGTCATCCTCACAGGTCCAGTATGTGAAAGGATGCTCCGTCTCATTCTGATAGCCCCAGTCCGGAGTATATCTCAGATAGGGAAGCAGATGCTCGTTCGTGAACTTCTTCTGCTGCGCAGCAGGGTAGAAGCGGTGCAGGAAGGAATCGTCAATCGGCGAGACGGCGCTGATCCGCTGAATCAGCGGGATCAGGCGGGCTTTCACATCCGCGAAGAAGGCGTCATACTTCGCCTCATTCATGCCGGGCTCATTGTCATCCAGCATCTGATCATAGATGGACGCGCTGCTGCCGCGGAAGCCATAGAACCTCTTCTTATTCTCGATGATTTTTTCCAGATAGGGACGGAAGATTGAGTAGTCGTCTGCCATCTTTGCCCTCAACCAGGCGTCATAGGCCTGGTTGAGGAGCTCCTCAGAGGCCACGAATTCGTCCTTTGGGATGCAGACCGTGCGTGCCGCTTTCTGCCAGTTGAGAAATGCGGCGCGGCGGGTGTCTCCGTCCAGATCCGGGTCGTCTTTCATCCGCGCGAGAAGGCGGAACATCTCCGGATCCGTCTCCAGAGAGAATTTCTCACCGGAAAGCCAGGCCGTCCGCGCATCGCGGTAGGGGCCGCCGGCGGGCGGTGCCACCGTCATCTTGTCGATGCTGATGAGCGCAAGCGCCATCTGATAGGCGGAGATCTGAAACACCCAGTCATTGTATTTCTTCTGTTCTTCCTGTGATATCATAGATACCTCCTGATGCTTTCTCTCATATCCGGCGCTTATATTCCGCCAGTGTCAGTCCGCCAGTTTCCCGTGCTTCCGCAGGATATTCTCGGTGATCTCAAGACACTCGAAGACCAGGCCGTCGCAGTGTGCCTTCTGGACTTCACCGCGCTTATGGCTGGCGGCTAGAAGATCCCGGCAGTTCATCATATTCTCATGTTTTTCGCGGAACGCACGGTAGAACTCCTGAACCGTGGCAGAGTCCGACAGACCATAGAGCCCGAGGACCATGAGAGATCCCGTCACCGCGCCGCAGGTACTTCCCATCTTCATCCCGCTGCCGAAATTCGCGGCGAGTGCGTATGCGGTGTCTTCGTCCAGCCCTCTTTCTTTGGCGAAGGGAATCAGAACTCCCTGCGCGCAGTTATAGTGCGGATCCACGCTGGCACGGATCGTACGGCATTTATCCATGTACTGGCTCATTCTTATATCCTCCTGTTACGGCGAGATGCGCCGCGTTGTGTGATATGTTGTGTGATATGCAGATCCGGGGAATGCGGCTCTTATCGGGGAGAGGGAGCCTGGCGGCCATGCCGGTTCACCGTCATTCCGGGCGTTCCTCTTTGCAGGGAGTGCTGATTCATCCGAGACCACGGAGAGGGGCACATGCTCAGGTGCTTCCCTCTGTATAGAGCGCAGATGCCGCCAGATCTGTTTCCATCCCCATTATTATGCACGCGGTGAGGACGAAGCGCAAGTGCGGTCGAAATGAAGCCGCGGCGAAATAAACAGGGATGCAAACGGGCTGCGAACAGAATGGAGGCGCTAGGGGATAGGCCTGGGGAAGCAGAATGGAAGCTGTGGGCGAAAGATGGCTGCGGAGTCGCCCCGGCGCTCTTTATACCGGAGCTGCCGCAGCGCTCTATTGACGCTTGAATTAGCAGAGGAATTGTACTAGAATAGATGTGCTGCCGGGTTCGCGGTTTGATCATCGTGATTCACTGCAGAGCCTGAAGGACAGCGATTGTTGCATATGTCTCTGTAGCTCAGCAGGATAGAGCGTCCGCCTCCTAAGGCGAAGCTCTAACGCAGAACTCGGAAATTCCGGCAGCATGTCTGCGTGCTGCCCGGTCTCAAAAAACTTAATACGTCTCCGTACCTCAGTTGGATAGAGGGTCCGCCTCCTAAGCGGAACG
>CADBOY010000089.1 GCA_902796405.1 uncultured Lachnospiraceae bacterium
CCGGGAAAAGATATGGCAAGCGCCGCCAGGATCATTCCGCGGATGTCGCATTTTTTCCTGCCGACGCCGGCGGCAATCTCTACAGGGAGCGCACCGGGCGTCATGCAGGCGGATACCACAGCTTCATTGTATTCTTTCCGGCTCAGGATTCCCTGCTGATCCACCACTTCCTCTTCGATCACCGGGATCAGCGCACTTCCGCCGCCGAACCCGATCACACCGATCTTCAGCATGGACCGGAGAAGAACCGCCAGACCGGATTTCTCTTTTTGCACTTCAAGGACCGCCGTACCGGATTGATTCCAGTAGTTTCCAGATATAATATTAGCGCCCGTCTGATCCATTCCGTCTCCTCTTTCGGTCATAAGCTGCATAACCGCCGAATTTCGGTTCTGAGCAGAGCCGCTGTCAGGCTGATGATCCTGAGAGCAGCTGCCATCAGATCTCCGCTCCGGTTATGGAAGGGATTATAGGATAAATCAGTTGCGGGCGCTAATACTGGATTATAATCACTGGCTCACAGATTTTTTTATATCTGATCGTGTTATTGGAGGACCCGTCTTCGGAATACCTCCGGAAATACCAGGCTTTTCCGTGTAAATTTACCGGGGAGGGCGTACATCAATCATGTGCTCTCCGGGAGATCGTCAGTCGCCGACTTTTCTCACGATGAGGTCATAGGTTCCGTCCCCGTTGTCAATCAGCTTCAGAATCTTGTGGCCTTCCTCTTTCACGCTTCTTGGCACATTCTGCACCGGCTCTCCGTCCTTCATGTGCACGGAGAGAATCTGACCGTCATCCATCTCCTCAAGGGCAACCTTGGTCTTGACAAAGGTCACCGGGCACACCACGTTGGTGATATCGACGGTCTCATCGATCTTGAATTCCTCTGCCATCACTGCTCCTCCTCGAATACTTTCCGAATCATCTCGTTGAATTTCTCCTGTCCGTAGCGGTCGATGACAAACTGCAGTCTGTCTCCCGGCTTTGCGTTCTTAGCGAAGAAATCAATGGTCGCGTCGCAGAGGCGGAAAAGCCTGTCATCTCCCTCGAAGAAAGGAACAATCTCATTGCCTCTGTGAATGTGGTTGCCGAAGAGACCGCCCCAGGATACCGTATAGCCAGGATGAGTCTCCCATGCGTCCGCCGAACATGATTTTGCGCAGCGCCCGCAGTAAGTGCACTTGCTCTCATCCAGTACAATCTTTCCGTCCACCATGGACAGCGCATTCTCGCGGCAGGCTTTGACGCAGACGCCGCAGGAGATGCACGGATCCTCCAGCCATTTTACCCGCAGGCCGCCTTTGATTCCGATATCATTCTCTTCCGTCTTCAGACAGTTGTTCCGGCATCCGGTTACTCCGAATTTAAATTTACCAGGCAGTTCCTTCGCGAAATATCTCTCATCAATCTTCGCAGCGAGAGCCTGCGTGTCAATACAGCCGGAAGGACATGTTGAGCTCCCCTGACATGCCGTCGTAGTCCGAACCCTCGGTCCGCAAACCGACGGATAAACCTCGTATTCCGCCAGGTCCTTCTTGATTGCCTCAATATCCTTCTCATCCATCCACGGAATCTCAAGCGACTGTCTGGCGGTCAGATGTACGTATCCCTTGCCGTATTTTGCCGCCACCTTCTGGATTCCCTCAAGCTGCTTCGAAGTCAGCGTGCCGCCGACAACATGGATCCGGAGTGCGAATTTTCCCTTCTGCTTCTGACGCATCCAGCCGCCTTTTTTTAATGCTGCATAATCCACTGCCATAACCATTTCCTCCTGTCAGGGCTGTCCTTGTCGTGCCGGAATCCGTCTGTCCCTGGAGAATCCATCTCTGCTGGATCCGTCCCTTGCAGATCCGGCCCTTCCGGATCCGTCTCTTCCTCGCTTTCTTCGCCGGATTTTCCTCCGCCGCACTGCGAATCACTCGACGATAACCAGCTCTTCCTGCTCAGACACACCGTTTTCCACATGAAAGGAGTGAAGAACGGGGTGAGCATCATCCATCAGCGACAGAATCAGATAGCTGGCCGTGTGATCGAATGCGAGGCGGATATCCTCCTGGGAGGATCTTGACGGACTTGCGGGGTGAGAATGCCAGTTACCCAGCGGTTTCAGTCCTGATTTTCGCATATCAAGAACCGCACTCAGCTGTT
The DNA here is from genome assembly GCA_902796405.1 of uncultured Lachnospiraceae bacterium. GTDB lineage: Bacteria > Bacillota > Clostridia > Lachnospirales > Lachnospiraceae > UBA3305. Next base: position 2,152 of record CADBOY010000089.1, read on the forward strand.
CCTTCGGATCGAGGGAGAAATGCTCACTGGTGTGATCGACATTCGTGAGAAGATAGACCTTCTGAATCTCTCTGATACCGTCATGATCGGATCCAGCGATGAGCCCGCAGGCTTCCAGCGGAGCTTCCTTCCTGGCATGAACAAGGATCTTATCAAAATCACTTTTTGTTATAGTAACTTTCATCGCTTTTGGCAACTTTTCTTTTCCGTTTTCCCCGGTATAATAACCGGGATGCTTATTTCAGGCTGCATACCGGCTGCTCATAATCGATCAGCTCGGTAATCTTCGGATGATCGGAGCACACATCACATCCCTCACCTCTCGGTGGAAGAACAATCGTATGGAACTTATTGTTCAGAGCATCAAAGGTCAGAAGCTTTCCAGTCAGAAGCTCACCCGCTCCGGTAAGGAACTTCACGGCCTCCAGCGCCTGGAGTGAACCGATTACGCCGGCCATCGCTCCCACAACACCGGCCTCCTTGCACGAAGGAATCGCATCCTTCGGCGGCATTGTCTTGAAGACGCAGCGGTAGCAGGGGGTCTGATGCGGGATGATCGTCATCAGCTGGCCTTTGAACCGGAGGATTCCGGCATGGGAGAACGGCTTGTCCGCCATCACGCACGCATCGTTAATCAGGAATTTCGCCGGAAAATTGTCCGTACCATCCAGGACAAAATCATACTTTTTCACAATATCCAGGATATTGGAACTGGTCAGAAACTCATGGTAGGTCTCCACCTCCACTTCCGGGTTGATTGCCTTCATGGTTTCCGCTGCCGACTCAACCTTCGGCTTGCCGAGATCTGCCGTTGTATGGATGATCTGCCTCTGCAGATTGGAGAGATCTACAACATCTGCATCCGCGATGCCGATTCTTCCGACTCCGGCGGCAGCCAGATACATGGCGGCCGGTGCTCCGAGGCCGCCGGCTCCGATAATCAGGACCGAGCCGTTCATCAGCTTCTTCTGTCCCTTGACTCCGATCTCCTTCAGAATAATATGTCTGGAGTAGCGCTCCAGCTGTTCATCCGTAAATGGCATCAGCGTCCACCTCCCATGAAATACAGGAACTCAACGCGGTCTCCTTCCTTCAGACTGAGAGTATCAAAATCGCTCTTCTGGATGAATTCCTCATTCACGGATACAGAGACGTATTCCGGCGTCTCCACCTTCTCCTCCTGAATGAGCTCACTGATTGTGATTCCGTCCTTGACTTCCTTTGTCTCTCCGCTTACCTGGATTCTCATGAATTTTCCTTTCTTATCTTATTCTTATCTTCTCTGTTCTGCGACGTCTGCCCATAAGAAAATCTCTCACGGAGCAGATTACACTGCCTCGATCGCCTCAGTCAGATCCTCGATCAAATCCTCCGGGTCCTCGATTCCGGTACTGATTCGGATGGTATCCTCATAAACGCCTGCGGCCTCGCGGCTCTCCTCATCACTGTTGATGTACAAGGTGGAGGCCGGATGGATGGCCAGCGTCCGGACATCCCCGAGGTTGCTCGCGATCGTCACATACTTCAGATGATTCATAACCTGGAAAGCCTTCTCCTTCGAGCCAACCCGGAAGGTCAGAATTCCTCCACCTTTTCCTTCGAACTGCTTTATGGCAAGCTCTCTGTAAGGATTGTCCTGAAGCAAAGGGTAGTTTACCTGGATTCCAGGGATCTCCGAAAGCGCCTCTGCCAGTTTTCTGGCATTGGAACAGATCCTCTCCATGCGAAGTCCCAGAGTTTCAAGCCCGCAGATATTCATAAATGCGTGAAACGGGGACAGACAGCATCCCATATTCTCCCAGATATCGGTTCGAAGCCGGATTGTATAGGCCAGAGGGCCATACCGGGAAAAATCCGATAATGCCGGATATTTCCCGAAATCCCACGGGAAGACTGCTCCGTCCACGATCACGCCGCTGATTGAATTGCCTCCTCCGTTGATATACTTGGACCCGGAGTGCACAACGATGTCCGCGCCCCAGTCAAGCGGGCGGACCAGATACGGCGTAGCCGTCGTGGCGTCCACCATCAGCGGAATTCCCCTCGAATGCGCCAGATCCGACACGGCACGGATATCCAGAACGTCCAGCCCCGGATTTCCGATCACTTCCGCATAGAGCAGTCTGGTCCGGTCACTGATCAGAGGTTCAATCTCTGAAATCGTCATGTGCTTCACGAATTTAACCTTGATGCCGAACTTCCGCAGGTCTCTGAACAAATCAATGGTTCCGCCATAGAGTCCGGAGCCGGCGATCACCTCATCTCCACTCGCGAGCATATTGAGCATCGCGAGAGCAACGGCGGACATGCCCGACGAACAGGCAATGGCTGCGTTTCCGCCCTCGAGCTCATTCATTCTCTGCTCAAAGGCGGCCACGGTCGGATTTCCCACTCTCGAATAGGCATACCCGGAAGCTTTATGCATGAAAACCTTTTCCTGCTCCTCCGCTGAATGGAACCGGAAAGCCGTCACCTGGCTGATCGGAGGTATGGTAGCGTGATAAGGATATTCTCTTACTGCTTTCCCATGAAGAAGCCTTGTGTTAAATATCATGATTCCCGCCTCCTCTCTCCTGATTCCATAAATTTCAAAAACAGATGTGCGCATTCTCTGTGGATCCGATGCCCTTCAGACTCCGTTGCGTCTCAAAATGCGGCATAGAAACGCATATCCTCTTTCCGGACCGGCAGATTCAACACTGGAACTATAACATCTGGGCCCGGATTAATGAATTACGAATAGATGATTGCCAGTAATCAATAAAATCTATAAGGCTGCTCTCTATCCCCATTCTCATCGCCTGCTGCTGCCAGGGACCGCGTTGGTATCCACGAGAACTCCGGCTCTCTGTCCTCATTCCTGTCGCCTGCTGCCGCCGCAAATCCGAGAGGCGCCTCATGCCTGCCTACCTTCCCGCGTCTTCATGCCGCCGGTTATCAATGGGAATGATCACTGCATATCAATTTTCTGTATTGGTGAATCTTCCAATCCATGGTAAAATCTATAAATACCTATAATTATACTATACTTATATGTTAGATAAGGATATAATGGGATCACAGGATAATCCGGGAAATCCGGTGGAATAAAAAAACTGCGGGATGAGCCGCAGAACGATGGGGGATTCCAGTAAACGAACGTATGCGCTGTACGCGTATCACGGCATGGATCAGATGATAACTCGGCTGACGCCGAAAAGCGGAATACAGAGGCAGATTATGACACTTCAGCAGATAAAATATGTAATTACCGTTTCAGAGAAGGGTTCGATGAACAAAGCAGCGGAAGAGCTCTTTGTCTCGCAGCCGACTCTCACGGCAGCGATCCGTGAACTCGAAAAAGAATTGGGAATTGCCATATTTATCCGCACCAGCCACGGCGTTTTCCTGACCAACGAAGGCCAGGAATTCCTCATCGACGCGAGGCGGCTCTATCAGGAGTACGAATGGATCAGTGACAAATACTCGGATTCCAGCTCCGTGAAGCAGAAATTCTCCGTATCCTCACAGCACTACTCCTTCGTAGACAAGGCATTTGTGGAGACCGTTAAGCAGTTCGGCACGCGGTCCTTTGACTTTTCCATCCGGGAGGAAGAAACCTCCCGCGTGATCGAGAATGTCAAGGAAATGAGAAGCCAGGTCGGAATTCTCTATCTCTCTGACTTTAACCGCAAGATTCTGACCAAACTGCTTCATGAGGGCGGTCTGGAATTCCGGCACATCATCGATACGTCCGCCTATGTATATCTATGGAAGAAACACCCTCTTGCCTCCAATGCGTATATTACCTTTGACGAACTGAAGAATTATCCCTGCCTGTCCTTCGATCAGGGGGAGAATGCCTCGGCCTATCTGGCCGAGGAAATTCTCACCGAACTCGACTATCCGAGAATGATTCACGCCACAGACCGGGCGACCATGCTGAATCTCATGGTCGGCCTGAACGGATATACCCTCTGCTCCGGGATCATCTGCGAGGAACTGAACGGCAGCGATTACACCGCTATCCCCTTCCGCGAGAATGGCGAAGGAAGCAGCAGCCAGATGGAGCTGGGATTCATTCAGAAGAAGGGCTACATCCAGAACAGCGTTGGGAAGACATTTCTGAACGAGGTCATGCGCTATTTCAACCTGTCTCCCCTTGAGCCATTCTCCAACGGTCACTTCTCCAGATAATACTTCGGTTTGCCAGCAGTCTTCTTCCCATACTCAATCGCACCCTTGGGACATCCGCCGATGCAGGCATTACACTGCGTGCAATGATTGCCCCAGACCGGCTTTCTCTCCACTAGATGAATGTTCCCCAGCGGACAGTTTCTCTCACACTTGCCGCAGCCGATACACTGATCCGATACGGTGAATATTTTAGCGCTCATCATCGCCGCATACATAATCGGGTTAGCCATTGTGGACATCCACGATTTTCCCAGCGGCTCCGCCGGAAGTTTGCCGCCTGCCTTGATCTGCTGCGCCAGCTCCTGAATCTTCGGCTCTGCCGCCGAGAGGATCTTCCGGTTCTGGGAATCCGGCTTTGACATACCGCCGGTGATGTAACTCTGCGGCATGATAATGGAGCGGAAACCAAGTACTTAAAAGCGCTTTTTCTCTGCCAGTCTCTTTGCATACTTTGCTGTAATCCACGGTGTCTCCGCGCAGGTTGCCACGAAGTAAGCCTGCCTGCTCCCCGTAAACTCCGCCTTGCGGATGTAGTCCGTCATCACTCTCGGATATCGCCCGGCATAAACCGGCCCGACGAAAACATAAGGCCTGTCCGAATGGTAATGGCCGATATCATTCTGCCTCAGATAGATGGCGATATCCTCAATCTGTTCTCCGGTGACTTTGGCGATCTGATTCGCTACATGCCTGCTGTTTCCTGTTCCTGTGAAATAGAGAATCATGATAAGCCTCCCTTTCCTGTGATGTGGATTTCTGCGGTTATTCCGGATATCTGCCGCCGGTCAGTCATCGCCGCTGCGATCCGGCAGCCTGAGAACAATGTCTCTGGCGTGAACCAATGTGCGAATCAGCTGATCCAGAAACTGCGCCGTCTCATCAAAATAATAGAAATTCTTCGTGCCCTCCTTGCGCATCTTCACGAGTCCCGCATCCTTCATGATCTGCAGGTGATGCGAGACGGCCGGCCTCGACAGATTCGTCCTGGCTGCGATCTCTTCCACGCGAAGCCCCGTGCATTCGCCGCTCTGCATCATGATCACGATCAGGTGCTGCCTGGTTTCATCCCCCAGAACGGTCATAATCTTCCGGGACTGTTCAAATTCCTCCGCCAGTTTCTTCAGTTCCTTGCTGTCTTCCATGTACCGGTTCTCCTTCTCATTGGTTCAAGCGCTTAATTCTTTATACCACATCAAAAGCAAAACAGAGGATTCGTAAAGCAAAACGAGTCGAAAGCAGTGCAGCCAATAGATGGGACTTTGCTGTATTCAAATTTTCAATCTTGTCTTTTCGTTTGAAATGTAATAGAAAACAGAGTCCGGAGGTTTCTTTTTCCCGCATTTCCCTTATAATGATTCTGGCAGGATGAATGAAGAACGGCCGGCTCATCCTGGCGATTACAGACTGCATGCCGGCGAAAGGAGAAAGAACATGCTGAACAACAAAGTCAGAGATCTCATCAACACACAGATCAACAAGGAGTTCTACTCCGCTTACCTCTATCTCGATTTTTCCAACTACTACAATGACCTCGGCCTGGACGGCTTCGCTCACTGGTATGACATTCAGGCACAGGAGGAGCGGGATCATGCCATGCTGATGCGCCAGTACCTGCACAACAACGGAGAGCATGTGACGTTTGATGCTGTGGCAAAGCCCGATGCCTCCTATTCTTCCGCAGAGGATCCGCTCAAGCTCGGCCTCAAGCATGAGCAGTATGTGACTTCCCTCATCAATACCATCTACGCTGCTGCCGATGAGATTCATGACTATCGGACCATGCAGTGCTTTGACTGGTTTGTCAAGGAGCAGGGTGAGGAAGAGAAGAATGCCGAGGATCTGATCAAGAAGTTCGAGCTCTACGGATCTGATCCGAAGGGACTGTATGCCCTGAACCAGGAGCTTCTCGCCAGAGTCTACGCCGCTCCGAGTCTGGTTCTCTGATCTGCCTGTAATTCGAAAAGCACGGGAACACCTCACGCAGGTGCTTCCGTGCTTTCTTCTTTCCTTGGTTCGGTCTTCTCCTCTTCAGAGACTCGCTCTCCGGGCTGTCAATGAATCAATGCTTCCCGGCGCCTTCTCTGCTCTCTGCAGCAAGCCGGGGGATATCGCCTACTCCCTCCAGGACAGCGGATGGACGATAGGCATACTTCCGAAGAGTTTCCCGCGTCGAGATGCCGGAAAGAACCAGTACGGTGTTCATGCCGCTCTCCAGGCCTGAGATGACATCCGTGTCCATTCGGTCGCCGATCATCACCGCATCGGCGGAATGGCAGTTCAGCTTTCTCAGTCCAGTTCGCATCATCAGCGGATTGGGCTTTCCGCAGAAATAGGCCTTGGAACCGGTGGCCAGTTCCACCGGAGCGACCAGTGCTCCGCCGCCGGGGACAATGCCATTCTCCACCGGCCCGGACAGATCCGGATCCGTTCCGATTAACTTCGCTCCAGCCACGACCAGATTGATCGCCTTGGTCAGCGTATCGAGGGAATAGGCACGTCCCTCGCCGAACACCACATAGTCCGGATCCACCGAATTCATCGTGATTCCGGCGTCATACAGTGCGTTCATCAGCCCGGCCTCACCAATCGCATAGACCGAACATCCCGGGGCCTGCTCACTCAGGAAAGCCGCTGTCGCGAGAGCACTGGTATAGAAATGTTCTTCGCTGACTTCCACTCCCATACGCGCCAGCCTCTGCTGCAGCTCCTTCGGCGTGCACTCGCTGGAATTGGTCAGGAAGAGATAATCCTTCTCTTCTTCCTTCAGCCATTCGATGAACTCCGCCACTCCTGGGAGCAGACGGTTCCCGTGATAGATCACACCGTCCATATCACAGATGAATCCCTTTTTTGAATTAAAATCAATCATATCGATCCTCTTGCGGACTGCTTCGTCCGGTGCGCGCCGCCTTACTGGTGCCAATATCAGTATACCATAATCACCTCAGAGATGAGTTCGGTTTCCACGCATCTTCCGGCGATGCCCGGCCAGCATAGACAACCTGCTTCAACTGTGGCAGTTATCATTCCTGATGTGATTCATGTCCCGGCATTACCGGGCCGGCTCCCCGATGCACGGCATTCCTGCCGAATCTCTTCTGAATCTGTTCCATGGCCGCCTCTGCGCGGCCATGCTTTTCTTTCAGCGCCGCCTGCTGCTCCCGCCGGGCCTGTTCTTCCCGCTCTTCCTGCGCCTTTTTCTCCCGCCGTGCGAGTTCCTGCTCATGTTCCTTCTGATAATCGAACAGGCTGATCTGCACGGGAGCTTCGGAATCCGTCAGTTTTCCCGTTCGAATGCCGAGAAGACGCACCGCTGCTCCTTCCCAGGACTCATCAAACAGACGGCACGCTGCCTGCCGGATGTCCTCGCGTTGATCCGTCGGAATGCGAAGCGGCTTCTGATGGGACACTTTCCGGAAGTCCGCATAGCGGATCTCCACGGTCACCTGCGACGCCAGCAGACCATGCCGGCGAAGGCGCCTTGCAACCGAGGCGGCAAGCTCATCCAGAACGGCATATGCCTGTTCCGGGGTAACAGCATCCTGCTCCAGTGTGGTTGAATTCCCGATTCCCTTAGCTCGGGACGGTTCTGACTGCACGGCGGAGTCATCGATGCCGTTGGCGTACTGCCAGAGCAGTTTGCCATGGCTCTTCAGCCAGGATTCCGGCAGCGCCGGATCGGTTCGCGCGAGATCGCCGATGGTCCGGATGCCGTAATTTCTCAGCTTCGCCGCGCTGTTTCTCCCGCACATATGAAGCTCTTCAATCGGAAGCGGCCACATCTTCTCCTGAATCTCTGAGGCAAACAGAGTGTGTACCAGATCCGGCTTGCGAAAATCTGAGGCCATCTTCGCCAGAATCTTGCGGTTCGACACGCCGACATTCACCGTGAATCCGAAGGTGCTGCGAATGCCGTCCTTGATCTCCGTTGCAATCTCAACTGCCACATCATGAATGTCAGCACGACTTTCGGCTTTGCCCCGGATTTGCGGTAGATCTCTCTCCGCCTTCCACTCCTCGATCAGGGGATCCGCATTCATATAGCACTCATCGATGCTGACCTGCTCGATGTCCGGACAGATCCTGGCCAGATACTCCATGAGTTTCCGGCTCATTTCCCGGTAATACTCATGATCTGGCGGAACCGACACGAGATCCGGACACTTCCGACAGGCGTCGGCAACGGTCTCCGCCGTGTGAATGCCGTAGGCTTTCGCCGGGATGGACTTTGCGAGAACGATTCCGTGACGGGTCGAGCGGTCTCCGCCGACGATCGACGGAATCGTCCGAATATCCGTCTTTCCGCCCTCCCGGAGGAGCTTCAGGGCACTCCAGCTGAGGAACGCTGAATTGACATCGATATGAAAAAACAGGTGTTCCTCCGCCAAAGATCTCCCCTCCTTTCCCCCGGGTTAAAAAGCATAACAAACCTATTTCTTCTACTGCTTCAGACCCAAAGCAGAGCTGCTCCAGCCGTCATGTTACGAAGCAGTACCATCCCAGCCATTGCGTTCTGAAACAGGTCCATTCCATCTGTCATTTTCAGACGCAAACCGACCTGTCAGTACGCAAATCTGCTCAAGCCGTCATGACATGCTGAGCATATCTCACTGCTTCGGAATCACGACCGGGCGGTGGCGCACACATCTCACGGAGAAGTCATCTTTCGAGGCGGAAAGGGCGGTCTCATAGCAGCTTTCCGAGGATTCCAGCAGCTCGAGAATCGCGAGATCATCCACCTTGTGCACATCCGCGATAAAGGCGAGGAAATCCCCCGTCGCGGTCTCGTCGATCACCTCACTCGTATATGCCGCCGTCACGATCCAGGGGAAACGCACCGAAGGATAGCGGTGGTTCGGATCTGACCGGAATTTCACATGATAATTGATCATATCCTTGTAATACTCGCTGGCGAACATATTCGGCATCCAGCTGTGCGCATATTTCTCGAACGCATGGCGGCACTCCCGGTTCCAGCGCAGCCTCTCGGGATCCTGACGGATCGCATCCGCAACGGCATCCTGAATGGCAAGGTTCACATCATAGTTGCTGTGATATTCCGGGTCCGTGATCAGCCACATACAGCCGTATACCATGGAGCGGGGCAGCCAGAAACCGCGGAATGCCGGGGAGACATATCCGGAGAACTGCTGGTCCCATTCGTGAGTGGGTATACCATGATCGTCGATCAGAAAATCCGGAAGGAAAGTCTCAAACAGTCTCTGAAGTCCAAATGCTTCTGTGTTCCGGGTATCCGTGACGAAATGTTCGTAATAGAATTCCTTCCCGATCGCATTGTAGCGCGCAGTGTGGAATTTCCACTCCGGATTGTCCTTCTGCAGTTCATAGTGGATCGCCGCGCCATCCACATTCTCCATCGGCACAATGACCAGATTGATCCGGTCCGGAAGATCCTGGTATTTCGGATTCGTAAGAATCTCCCGGATCAGCAGGAAGGCGGCATTGGTGCTGCTGACTTCATTCGCGTGGTGCCGGCAGTTGATGAATTCGGACGGGTGGTTGGTGATCCGCTTTGTCCTTGAGATATAACCACTCTCGTGCGGAAGAATCTCCACCGCCCAGAGTTCCCTGCCGGTATAGGAGACAGCCTGCCGGTACACAGCAAGGCCAGGCACGCGTTTGAGCTGGCTCAGGATCTTCATGCAGTCTTCATAACCAATCAGCTTCCCCTCGCTCAGATCCATGCTGCGGATATCGAGCGGACTCCCTTTCTCCTCCGGATGTGCCTGTGCCGTATAGGTTTCGTCTCCGACATGAAGCGCCACGCGTCCGATTCCGTTCAAGCCGCGAAATGTTTCGAGAAATCCGCTCTCTGACAGCGCCGCATATTCCCTGACGCGCTCCGGCTGGACTCCGGTGATCTCCACGCCGATACCCAGTCCGTCCTTGTCCGGAAATACTTCCATAACGCGGCATGAGATCCGGTCGCGCGGCACGACGTTTGCAATTACCATATCTCCCTCAAGAATCTGCGGCGCCGGCGCGGCCTTTCCCATCAGACTCACGGTAAAGCGGGGCTTGCCGCGCCCCTGGATGATCTTCGGCAGGATCAGTCCGGGTTCATCAAACCGTTCGCCGCAGACCTTCATGCCGTAATATTTATAATAGTCCTCTCCCGTGAAATACATGTCTTCCTGGAAGCCGTCCAGTGACGAGAAGAGATCCTGCCTGCTGCTCAGCTTATGGTCCGGCTCACTGAGCGCAAGATCGATCTGCAGTCGCGAGAAAAATGGCTGATCGTCCAGGGTCGGTGTTCTTCCGAGTTTCTTCTCTGCATAGATCCGGCTCTCCGGCAGAACTTCTTTCTGATAGATCTCCCAGACATTCTCCAGATCGGTGGCGATCCTCCGGTCCAGAACCGGCTTCCCGTTCACCCGGACTCTCAGATAGCCGGTGTCCGGATGCACTTTTCCGAGTTCCGGATACTCATCCAGATAATATCGTTCCGACACGGCGGCGCGGTAGGTTCCGATCCTCTTTTCCGAGCCATCGGGAAGGATTTCCGCATATTCATATGTGATGTCCTCGTCTCCTTCATACGCCTGAAAGACGACATCGTCACGGTCGATCCCCAGAACCTCAGCAATCCGGTCGTCGACCGGATACAGCTCCTGCAGGAACCGAATCGGCATATCAAACCAGTAATCCTCTCCCTTCGCCGCAGCTCCGGCATGAGAGGGCTGGCTCCCATCGACATCATCGCCCCAGTCCGTCACACCCTCAGGGAGGAACGGGCGGAACCGGATCACCAGTTTCGTCGGCTTCTGGCCTTTCAGCTGCGGCAGAATGCACTCATCGATCCAGGAATATCCCTGTTTGTAGGCGCAGATGATGTCTGCCCGGGCAGATGAGACGCCCCGGCTCTCCGCCATATGAACCAGCTCCTTTGCCAGCTCTTCCCGAACATCGGATTCTTCGCTGAGCGCCGCGGCGATCTCAACGGTATCGCCCTGGCTTAGATTCGGAAGGACCTCTTTTTCAAAGACTTCCCGGCAGACATCCACTTCCCAGGGAATATCGTATTCCTTCGTCCATACCGGAACCATCCCTTTGTAATTGATGAACTCGGTATTGGGGAATCGGCTCTGTACCCGGTCCCGGCATGCCTCGATCTCCGGTGATACGAATGCGCGGTATTTTCCGTTGTCACGTTGTTTCTGCTCCGCGGCAAGTGCCGCAAGCTGTCCGTCCAGATTCCGGAGTGCGAGGTCATCGGTCATCC
>CADBOY010000090.1 GCA_902796405.1 uncultured Lachnospiraceae bacterium
AGAGCAGAGGACTGAAAATCCTCGTGTCACTGGTTCGATTCCGGTTCTGGGCATTTGACCTTGATTGAAGAAACCTCGGAAATATGTCATTTCTGAGGCTTTTTTATGTTCAAAATTATGCCCCGGGTAGCAAAAAGGTAGCAGAAATTCAAAGATCACAAAATCGTGATATTTTGAATGGGCGACCGGTCACGGTTCCGCAACCGATCGGTTACGTGCATATAGACGTCCTTCGTCACCTGACTGTTTGCGTGCCCCACTCTTCGCATAATAGTTTCCAGAGGCATTCCCGCCTCTGCAAGCATGCCACGTGAGTATGGCGCAGAGCGTGCGGCGTCAGCGGCCGATGGATCACCTTCATGGTAGTTTCTGGTCCTATGTCAAGTTTTCGGACAAGTTAAACCTGAATTATTCACCGTGATACGGTGATTACGGCTGAAAGCCGCATTGTTACTTTGTTTTTTAAGTTTTTTGCTTTCATCTAATAAATTAAAATAAAAAAGAGCTCTTTGTCTGGTAAAATATGCTTGATATCATCGACCGGGCTATGCGGGATACAATCTACAACGTGAGGCATCCTGACTTTATGCTGTTCGACCTGGATTCCACTTTGCTGAATACCTATGGTAATCAGGAGGGCGAAGCTTTCAACTTCCATTATCAGGCACATGGCTACCATCCGTTGCTGTGCTTCAACGGTCTTACTGGAGATCTTCTGAAATCCGAGCTCCGTGATGGAACACAGTATTGCAGCAAAGGCTCCGGTGAATTCATGGCTCCGCTGATGACGGAATTCCGTGAGAAATACCCTTCACTTGACCTTTACCTTCGCGGTGACAGCGGATTTGCTTCTCCCGAGCTGTATGAGGCTTGCGAAGAGCATGACGGCAAGTATGCGATCCGTCTCAAGGAGAACAAGAAACTCCGCGAGCTTGCTTCCGACGAAGAGGAAGCTCTTACCCGTGCAGCGAAAGATAACATCGTTGACTACGCGGTAGAGTATGGAGAGTTCATGTATCAGGCTTCGACATGGTCTCATCACAGAAGGGTAGTCTTTAAGATAGATCAGTTATCTGCATTTTTAACAGGTGGATTCGTGCGCCCATTTTTCATGTTGATAAAGCTGTTTCAAAAATCTCGATTCGATTTTCAAGAATTTCATCCGTTGGTTTGGGGAACTCCAACCTCGATGAATAATTCAGGTTAATATCTATACCTGGTCAATATGATGACTTTTTAATTATGGTATTGTCTTATACGCATGGTGATAATAACGAGCAGGAAGTTATTGACTTTATAAATAAACACGAGGATGTTACACCGTCTATCGATGCGGCTTATGTTCTGCAGAAAGATTATGAAAAATGGCAATCACTATAGAGATGGCTGCAAATGATTGGAATAAAAATGACCGGAGATCAGATCCGGATCCGCGGCCACAGCAGCTATGCACCGCCGGGTCAGGATATTGTCTGTGCGGCCGTATCTGCCTTCACAGACACGCTGGTGGCATCACTGGAGAACTTGACCGCCGCCGCTGCTGATGTCGATTTGCGGAACGGTGAGGCGATCATCACACTACATAAAAAGCTACGGTAGCAGGAATAGGCTGCAATATTATATGCGATAATCGCATTATTCCATTATTCAATTGATATTTCTTGAAAACACATCGCATAGTATGATGATACATGCAAGCTATAGTGCGGTTGGGGGCATTTTAATATGAAATCATGATACCTCGGAAGCGTGCAGTTTCCGGGGTATTTTCGTCCTTATACCTGAGGAAAATACAAGACACTCCGCGCGGCTTGTGTTAGAATTATCAACTGAAGCACTTTACGCTGTCATTGGAGGCAGAGCATAGATGGGAAACTGGGACGGAATCACCGGCCAGGACCGACTGGTGCGATATTTTCAGAACGCGGCAGAAAGCCGTCATTTTTCGCATGCTTATATCCTGGAAGGGGATGCCGGAGCACCGACCAGGCAGCTCGCGAAGGGATTCGCCAGGCTGCTGCTCTGTGACAAAGGAACTGGGTGCGGGGTCTGTCCATCCTGTCACCTGGTCGATACAGGGAATCATCCGGATCTCATCCGGGTACAGCATGAAAAGCCATCCGAGATTCGAATCGATGAAATCCGGCATCAGCTCGTTGAAGATGTGTCCATCCGCCCCTACCGATCGAATTATAAGGTATATCTGGTGGAAGACGCTGAACTCATGAACCCTGCAGCGCAGAACGCCCTGCTCAAGACGCTCGAGGAGCCGCCGGAATATGCGGTTATATTCCTGCTCGCGCGCAATGCTGACGGCTTTCTGCCGACGATCCTCTCGCGTTCCATGCGGATCGCCGTGAGTGATCCGAGCGGGCGCGGGAGCGGGCTGGATGATACGGCGCGGGAGCAGATTCTCCGTGTACTGCGGAGGGCTGGAGAGATGGACCGTGCTTCGCTTGCTAAAGCAGTTGGCGGCTGGAAAGAGGCTGGCTTCTCCGCACCAGAAGTGATTAATCTCGTTCGCCTGTGGCTTCGGGATATTCTCGTTCTGAAGCAAAGCGGAAGTGAGCGCCTTCTCCGGCTAGGCGGAGAGGGAGGCATAATCCGGGATGCAGCGGGACGCTATTCCTGGCAGCAGTGCGGGGAGATCCTGCAGCTGGCGGATCAGACGGAGCGGCGAATTGCTTCAAATGTGAATTACGAGCTCTCGATGATGGAGCTGTTCTCTGCGATGCGATACCGGGAAGCGAAGCTCGTGCCTTCGGAAGAAGAGGAAGATCTCTGGGCGCATGTAGAGATTCCCTCAGCGGAAGAGGCTGCTTTCTATGAAAATCCGGAGATGTAAGAGCAGTGAGACAGCGCCTGCAGTCTCTGGTCGACCGTAGAGAATAGTCAAGTATTAAGGCAGCGATAAGAACCGGTGCGCGGGCGGCAGAATGCTGTCGCGGTGATGGCGAAAAAACCGGAGTACGGATGATAGAAAACCGGTGCGACGTGTGGGAAAGCTGCCGAATTGAGTGATTGATAGATGAACAGATGGAGGAAACAAGAATTATGGCTTCAGTGATTGGCGTGCGATTTGAATGCGCGGGAAAGATGTACTATTTTGATCCGGAGGACCGGGATGTTCATCGCGGGATGAGCGTCATTGTGGAAACTTCCCGCGGAAAAGAGATGGGGACGGTTGTCATGGACTGCACGGAAGTGCCGGAGGATCAGGTAACGAGACCCCTTCGGCCGATCCTCCGCATCGCGGATTCCGAGGATTTTGATGTCATCCGGAAAAACCGGGAGAAGGAGAAGGAAGCATATCGGATCTGCCGGGAGAAGATTGCGGAGCATCACCTTGAAATGAAGCTGGTCCGCGTGGAATATACTTTTGACAACAATAAGATACTGTTCTACTTTACGGCAGACGGCAGAGTGGATTTCCGGGAGCTCGTCAAGGATCTTGCCTCGGTGTTCAAAACCCGCATTGAATTGCGGCAGATCGGGGTCCGGGATGAGACGAAGATGCTTGGCGGAATTGGAATCTGCGGACGTGACCTCTGCTGCCATTCCTATATGTCGGATTTCATTCCGGTTTCCATCAAGATGGCAAAGGAGCAGAATCTTTCCCTGAATCCGACAAAGATTTCCGGAGTGTGCGGCCGTCTGATGTGCTGCCTGAAGAATGAGGAGAGTACTTACGAATATCTGCATGACATCATGCCGTCTGAGGGAGCACGGGCGATGGTTACGGCTACCGGAGAGAAGGGGCAGATTCAGAGCGTCAATGTTCTGCGCCAGACCGTCCGGCTCCTTATGGAAAATGGCGATGACGTGGAGGTCAGAGAATATCCGGTGGGAGAGCTGAAATTCCGCCCGAAGCACGCAGGAAATGACGAAGACTGGTCATTCCTGGATCCGGATCCGGTGGAGGGTGGCGGAACAGCCGTTCATGGAAACCATCCGTCCGTTCGCGGCAGCCGGAACGGGCGAGGTGATGGCAGAAATCATCGCCAGGAACAGGGGATGAATGCCGGCCGTTCAGCACGTGATCATCAGGGGATGAGCAGAGAAACGGATGACTGGAAGATGCAGGCGGAGCGGGGAAACCACGAAGACGGCGAGGCGCAGGAGCCTCGCAGAGAACGTGAAGGTTCTGAAGTGCGCCGAGAGCGCGATAAGCGCACAGACAGACCGTCCCGACCGGAGAGAGAAAGTCGCGGTCCGCGCGGTGAACGGGACAACCGCGCGGCTCGCGAAGCACGCGGATTCCGCGGAGAGCGGGGAGCAAGGCCGGAACGCGGTGAACGAGCTGGCCGCGACGCGCGAGGTGAGCGTGAGAACCGGGGGGACCGTGAAAATCGCGGACGAACGGAAGCCGGAGAGCGCAGAAGAGAGCGCCACACGGAGGATGCCAGTTTGAACCGGAGAAACCGCGGACGGGGAAGAACCGGAGAGAATCGTCCGGCCGGAGAAGGGCGCGGTTCCGGGCGCAGCCGTGAACCTCGAAGCGAGCGGCGGCCGGCAAATGAATCTCGCAGAGGGGGAGAAACTCTGCCGGAGATAAAGCCGGAGGTCAGAGCCGAGAGCCGGGTTGAAGCGAGAGCGGAGAACCGGCCGGAAGCAAAGCCGGAGGGCAAAGCCGAGAGCCGGCCGGAGGTAAAATCGTCGGCAGGTCCGGAGAATGGGAATGCGTGAGGAAAAGCTGCTTAGACCCGGAGAACGAATCGATGATCTGATGCGAAGCCATTTTCGGATCATACAGAACCCGGAAAAATTCTGCTTTGGTATGGATGCGGTACTTCTCTCCGGATTCGCGCGCGTGAAACGGGGGGAGAAGGTGCTTGATCTCGGGACCGGGACAGGCATCCTTCCGCTCCTTCTCGCCGCAAAGACGGAGGGGGAACATTTTACCGGAATTGAGATTCAGCCGGATATGGCGGACATGGCCGGAAGAAGTGTCCTTCTGAATGAAGTGGAGGATCGGATTGATATCGTCTGCGGAGATCTTCGGCAGTCTTCGGCGCGCTTTGGCAAGGCGGCCTTTGATGTCGTCGTGTCGAATCCGCCTTATATGAAAGAATCGCATGGCCTGAAGAACCCGGATGACGCGAAGGCAACGGCGCGCCATGAAGTGAGGTGCACGCTTGAGGATGTGATTCGCGAGGCGTCAGATACGCTTCGCTCCGGCGGACGCTTTTATCTGGTGCATCGGCCACGGCGGCTGACAGAGATATTCTGCTGTCTGAGAGAGCACCGGCTGGAGCCAAAGCAGCTGCGGATGGTTCACTCCCGGCCAGACAGTGAAGCGAATATGGTGTTGATTGAGGCAGTGCGCGGAGGCGGCGCATGGCTGAAGGTGCTTCCTCCGCTGATCGTCTACCGCGAGCCGGGAATATATAATGAAGAAATACGAACCATCTACGGATACTGAAAAGTCGTGATCGGAATCCGGAGTGCCGGTCTGAGGAAAAATGTGATCGGGATCCGGGATGCCGGTCCGAAGCAAAGCGATGGGCAGAATGCGAGATGCCGGCTGGGGAAAAGCCGTGATCGGAATTCGGGATATCGGCTGGAGAGAAAAAGCCGCGGAACCTGCGTGATGCGGGAGGACGGAAAATGACAGGAACATTATATGTTTGCGCGACACCGATCGGAAACCTGGAGGATATTACTCTCCGGGTTTTGCGCGTTTTAAAGGAAGTGGATCTGATTGCAGCGGAAGACACCAGACACAGCGGTATCCTGCTGAATCATTTTGAGATACACACGCCGGTCACGAGCTATCATGAGCACAACAAGTACGAGAAGGCAGAGGTTTTGCTCGATATGCTCCGGAAAGGAAAGAACATCGCTCTGATCACAGACGCAGGGACACCGGCGATCTCCGATCCGGGAGAGGTTCTTGTGGCGCGCTGCCGTGACTGCGGAATTGCCGTATCTTCTCTTCCGGGAGCATGTGCCTGCATCACGGCGCTCACCATGTCCGGACTGCCCACGAGACGGTTTGCGTTTGAAGCATTTCTGCCGGCAGACCGGAAGGAACGGCGGCTTGTTTTGGAGGAACTGAAAGAGGAAACGAGGACGATGGTGATCTATGAGGCACCGCATCACCTGAAGAAGACACTGGCGGAGCTGCTGGAGACGCTGGGAGACCGGCGGGTGACGGTCTGCCGGGAACTCACCAAGATGCACGAAGAGGGACTGCGTGAGACGCTCCGGGAAGCCTGTGCAGCGTACGAAACCGAAGAGCCGCGCGGCGAGTATGTGCTGGTGATTGAGGGAAAAAGCCGGGAAGAAATCGCGGCCAATGCGGCAGAGAACTATGCCAGCCTCTCACTTACGGAGCATATGCAGAAATATCTGGCACAGGGCATGGACCGAAAGGATGCGATGCGGTGCGTGGCAAAGGACCGGGGCTGCTCGCGGCGGGAGGTATATGAAGGTCTGCTGCGGGAGTGACGGCAGGAGTGTGGAAACTGGATCAGAAAAGGAAGATGTCATTGTGCGTGAGACAACACTCTGTTATCTGAAGCGCGGCGGTTGCTGGCTGATGCTCCACCGCACCAAGAAGAAGAACGATCAGAACGGGGGAAAATGGATCGGTGTCGGCGGGAAGCTGGAACCAGGAGAAAGCCCGGAGGACTGTGCCGCGCGGGAAATCCGCGAGGAAACCGGCCTGATTGCCGAAGAGCTGCACCTGAGATCCGTAATCACATTTCTGTCGGATGAATATGAGCCGGAGCGGATGTATCTGTTTACGACGAATCGGTTTCACGGCGATACGATAGTATGTGATGAGGGCGATCTCGCCTGGATTCCGGTGGATGACGTGATGTCTCTTCCTACCTGGGAAGGAGACCGGCTGTTTCTGGAGAAGATCCGTGACTCGGAGGAGGGCTATTTCTCATTGAAGCTGCGCTATGAGGGAGATCAGCTGGTGCAGGCGGAGATGTGGGAGCACGGGCGACGGACCGTGATCCGCTGAGGCGGCAAAGTTAATAGAATCCTAATAGTTAGCGGTTGGAAAAAGAAGTTCGATCGTCTATAATTTAATCGTATGAAGCGGCTGTCCGGCCGCGTTTTATTGATGAAAATTCCTGCCCGAATTCGGGCAGATCTGATATGTGAGACCAGGAGGAAGACATGCTTTCCATTGACATGGGGATTGATCTGGGGACGGCCAGTGTTCTTGTTTATATTAAGGGCCGTGGAGTGGTTCTGAAGGAGCCGTCAGTTGTTGCCTACGACAGAGATACGAATGAGATTCAGGAGATCGGGGAAGAAGCGCGCAAGATGCTCGGACGAACGCCGGGCAATATTGTGGCCATCCGTCCGCTTCGCCAGGGCGTGATTTCCGATTATGATATCACGGAGAAGATGCTGAAGTATTTTATCCTCAAGGCCATGGGAAAAAAGACACTTCGCAAGCCGAGAATTGCGGTCGGCATCCCGTCCGGCGCCACGGAAGTGGAGAAGAAAGCCGTTGAGGACGCTACCTATCAGGCAGGCGCCCGCGAAGTGAGCATCATCGAGGAACCGATCGCGGCAGCCATCGGCGCAGGGATCGATATCACGAAGCCCTGCGGCAACATGATTGTCGATATTGGCGGAGGCACCTCGGATATTGCGGTGATTTCACTGGGAGGGACTGTTGTCAGCACTTCCGTGAAGGTAGCTGGTGATAATTTTGATGAGTCGATCGTGAAGTTCATGCGAAAAAGTCACAATCTGCTGATTGGGGAGCGGACTGCCGAGGAAATCAAGATCAATATCGGCAGCGTCTATCCGCGCCCGGAAGTCGTTACGATGGATGTGAGAGGGCGCAATCTGGTCACAGGTCTCCCGAAAACGATCACCATCTCGTCGGATGAACTGCAGGAGCCGCTCCGCGATACCGCAGGGCAGATCATCGAAGCCGTGATGAGCGTTCTGGAGAGAACTCCGCCGGAACTTGCGGCGGATGTCTACGACAGGGGAATTGTCATGACGGGCGGAGGAAGTCTGCTCGGCGGTCTGGATGAGCTGATTGAAGAGGCAACCGGCATCAATACGACGATTGCAGATGACCCGATGCGCGTCGTGGCCGTCGGAACCGGGAAGTTCCTGGAGCTTGTCCGCACGAAGAGTCTGGGGGCAGACTGATTCATGGCGTCGGTCAGGGGATATGTAGATCATATCATTTTCCGGAATGATGACAATGGATACCGGATCCTGGAACTGAAGAATGAGGAGGAGACGTATACTCTTGTCGGGACGCTTCCGGGAGTGAATGAAGGAGATTCCCTTGAGGCGCAGGGCAGTTTTGTGACCCATCCGGTCTATGGGGAGCAGATGCGGGTGGAGACTTACTCCATCATGGAGCCGGATGATGTTACTTCCATCCTGCGCTATCTTTCCTCCGGGGCAATCAAGGGCATCGGCGCAGCGCTGGCGAAGCGAATTGTCGGGAAGTTCGGTGAGGACACGCTTCGGATCATGGACGAAGAGCCGGAGCGGCTGGCCGAAGTGAAGGGCATCAGCATCAATGGTGCACGGGACATCGCGGCACAGGCAGCAGATAAGAGAGAGATGCGCCAGGCGATGATGTACCTGCAGAAATATGGGATTACTCAGAACCTGGCAGTGAAGATTTATGAGACTTATGGTTCGGAGATCTACACGCTGATCGAGACCAATCCCTACCGGATTGCGGATGACATTCCAAGTGTCGGATTTCGCACGGCAGATGAGATTGCGCAGAAGGCAGGAATATCGGCAGATTCGAATTTTCGGATTGGCAGCGGAATCTACTATACACTGATGCGCGCGGCGGGAGAGGGGAATGTCTATCTTCCGCGGGATATTCTGCTTCACCGGACCGCACAGATGCTGGGACTTTCGGTGGAGGAGATGCAGGAGGCGGCACCGGATCTCCTATCGGATCCGCGGCTGGTGGTGAAGAAATCACCGAAATCTGGTATGGCGGAGCAGAACGGAATGATGCCGGGGACTCCGGCAGAGGGTATGACGTCAGTTACGGGTCGGACCGGGAATGAGCCAGAAGATGCCGCTCCCATCGCCCCGCCAGCTGGCAGGAAGGAAGATTTCGATGATCCATTTGCCGGCATCGCGGATGAGTGGGGAATGGATCCGGTTTCCGGTGCTGCCAACGAGGGTGAATCTGCAGCCGACGATATTGTCTATCCGGCGGTTTTTTATTATATGGAAGAAAAGTGCGCCAGAATGCTTCTTGAGCTGGCTGTGGATCTTCCTGTAGATGAACCTAGGATGGAGCAGGAGATCTCCCGGATTGAAAAGGAGGAGAAAATCTCTCTTGACGTGTTGCAGCGGCAGGCCATCGCAACAGCCATCCGGAGTGGCGTGACCGTGATCACAGGTGGACCAGGGACAGGGAAGACGACGATCATCCGAACGATTCTCCGGTATTTTGAAAATCACGACGCGGATATTCTGCTCGCAGCGCCGACCGGGCGCGCGGCCAAGCGGATGAGCGAGGCGACCGGCCGGGAAGCGCGGACCATTCACCGTCTGCTCGAATTCAACGGGAAGGTTGAAGAGAATCAGACCGGACAGGAGGAAATGCGGAAATTCGAGCGCAATGAATCCAACCCGCTGGAAGCAGATGTGGTGATCATTGATGAGATGTCAATGGTTGACATCAATCTGATGTATGCGCTTCTGCGCGCGCTGATTCCGGGAACCCGTCTCATTCTGGTCGGCGACGCGAATCAACTGCCCTCCGTCGGTCCGGGCAACGTGCTGAAGGACATCATGAAATCCGGCTGCTTCCCCGTGGCCTCGCTGACCAGGATTTTCCGACAGTCGGAGGCGAGCGACATTGTCGTCAACGCACACCGGATCCACAACGGCGAACCCATCGATCCCAACAAGCGGAGCAGGGATTTTCTGTTTGTTAAGCGTTACGACGCCGATCACATCATCGGCGCAGTGATGACGCTGATCAGGGACAAGCTGCCGGGATATGTTCATGCGGATGTCCGGGACATACAGGTTTTGACCCCGATGCGCAAGGGAATGCTCGGCGTGGAGAATCTGAACCGGGTCCTTCAGGGATTTCTCAATCCCGCGTCCCCATCCAAGCGGGAGAAACTGTTCGCCGGAGGAGTATTCCGTGAAGGCGACAAGGTGATGCAGATCCGCAACGATTACCAGCTGGAATGGGAGATCCGGGGAAAGCACCGGAT
>CADBOY010000091.1 GCA_902796405.1 uncultured Lachnospiraceae bacterium
AAGCTCCGGCGTCACGAGAGGATATCCCTGCTGCGCCGCCAGGAGCTTGACCGCACGGATGTGCACGGCTTC
Source organism: uncultured Lachnospiraceae bacterium (assembly GCA_902796405.1). Classification (GTDB taxonomy): domain Bacteria; phylum Bacillota; class Clostridia; order Lachnospirales; family Lachnospiraceae; genus UBA3305. The sequence continues at coordinate 73 of CADBOY010000091.1, forward strand.
TTCATAGTGACTGCGCATACAGTGGTCTGCGCAGGTCTGCGGACAGAGCGTTCCCGTCGTGAAAGGCATCGCGTTGCGCTCCAGGATGATCTCCAGCGCCTTCTTCGCATCCCCCTCTTCCATCGCCCGCAAATAAGCCGGGATATCCTGACCGATCGGACAGTTCCCGCGGCACGGCGCTGAGAAGCAGTTCAGCAGCGGAAGCGGCGCCCCGTTCTTGTGCTCCGGAAGTGGCTTCACCGGCTTGCGGCTTCTCGGGCTGCTTCTCGCGTATTCCGCCAGTGCAGCCGCCTTCGCCGGGTTCACGCCGGCAAATGGCTGATTTCCGGTATGCAAAAACAGCGTGCTGATCTGGGAGAATCTCTGATATCCTCCCGGCTTCAGAACAGTCGTTGCCATCGTGACCGGCCAGATTCCCGCTTCATAAATCTTCCGGATATTGAAAAAATCCGCGCCGCCGGAATAACTGATGCGCAGCTTCCCATCAAACGCATCGGTGATCCGGTGCGCCAGCTCCGCCGTAAGCGGGAACAGGCTGCGCCCGGACATATACATTTCTTCTGAGGGCAGTTCACCCGCCTTCACATCGACAGGGAAGGTATTCGTCAGCTTGACACCAAATTCAGTCCCCTGCTGCTCCGCCAGCTTCATGAGGCGCCGCAGCATCGGGACCGCATCCTCCCACTGGAGATCCTCCTGAAAATGATGATCGTCGAAGGCGACGTAATCGAAGCCGAGTTCATCCAGCGTCTTTCTGGCGAAATCATACCCGAGCAGCGTCGGATTGCATTTGATGTAGGTATTCAGATTCTTTTCCCGGATCAGGTACGTCGCAATCCTCTCGATCTCATCCGGGGGACATCCGTGCAGCGTCGACTCGGTGATGGAATCGGAAATCCGGGCCGGGATTGCCCGAACGGAATCTGCACTGACACGCGAAAATCGTCCTTCCCTGGCGAAGCGGACCGCTGTCTCTATCGCGTTCTGGAAGATGTCCGATCCCGCCGCGTTCTTCATGCCCTCGATAAAGGTATCGACCTTCGGGCTTCGGATTCCCTCCAGATCATAGCCGACGGACATATTGAAGACGAAGCCATCCGGATCACCGAGGCCAAATTCCTTTGCGATGATCCGGCAGGTCACCCACGCCTTGACATACTCGGCATAGGCCTGCGGCACAGTGAGCTCGGTCGACCACTCGCAGTTGTAGCACTCATCGCCCGAGGCAATGCACGGCTTGGCGACGCAGGACGCAAGCTCGGGGCCGTCCATCTGCTGCACCGTCTTCAGTTCAAAAAACCGCGCACCGGCCGCGTAGGCCGCGATGATATTCTGTGCAAGCTGAGAATTCGGACCGGCCGCCGGCCCGAACGGAGACTCTATCCTCTCGTGAAAGATCGGCAGAGCCTCTCCCGCCGGGTAGCGGACCAGCCGGGACACGCCGAATACACTTCCCTGCTTCTGGTATTCACTCAGCGTCCAGTCCAGCATCTGCTCAAAGGGAATCGGCCGCATCCTATCGCTCATGCTAACCTCCATTCCGCCGCCTTCCGCCAGCGGCACCAATTGTCGTGACTATACCGGAATCTCACACCGCTTTCTCTCCGAGCTCCCCGGCATGAAGCGATTCTCCTTAATATGTGCGGTGGTTGAGTGCTCCCCAGAGCTTCCGGCTCTCTGACAGGATCTCCGCGTTGAGCGCTTCTTCATCACAGCAGGTAAACTCCCGGTCTTTGTATAGGACCTTTCCGTTGATGATCGTCGTCCGGCAGTTCTTCCCCTCCAGGCCGAACAGAATGTGGCCATCGATATTCTCCGCGGAAATCGGTGTGAACGGATGATAATCCATCACAACGACGTCCGCCGCAGCGCCGGGCGCCAGTACGCCGAGCGGCTTTTCAAAAAACTCTGCCGCGATCTTCCGGTTGTTCGCCAGCAGCACGCGGAACGTCTCGTCCCACGCGACGTTTGGCTTCTGCGCCGCGTGGCGCTGAATCAGGATAAATGTCTTCGCGCTCTCGAGCATGTCATGTGTATAGGCATCCGTTCCCATGCCGACGGTGACGCCCTTTTTCAGCAGCGGCAGAACCGGCGCACAGCCAACGGCATTGTTCATATTCGAGCCCGGGTTGTTCACAACCATCGTCCCGGTCTCCCGGATGATATCCATTTCCGCCGGACTCACGTGAATGCAGTGACCAAGGAGGGTCTTCTCCCCGAGGATGTGGTTGTAGAGCAGGCGCTCAATGGGAAGGCATCCGTAGTTCTCCAGCGAATCGTAGACATCATTCATGCCCTCGCAGACATGGATATGAAATCCAGTCAGGCCGTCATTGGCTTCCACCATCTTCTGAAAGGTCCGGTCCGAGATCGTGAAGAGCGCATGGCCGCCGAACATGGCGCGGATCATATCGTCATTCTCTTTTGCTGCCCACCGCGCAAACTCCGCATTCTCCCGGATACTCTGGTCGCACTTCTCCTCGCCGTCGCGCTCGGATACCTCATAGCAGAGGCAGGCACGCATCCCCAGCTCCTTCGCGGCGTCGCGGATCACGAACAGCGAGCCGGGAATCTCGCCGAAGCTCGCGTGATGATCGAATATCGTTGTCACTCCATTGCGGATACAGTCGAGGATCGTTGCGCAGGCCGACGCGCGGATACCGGCAAGAGTCAGCTGCCGGTCAATCGCCCACCAGGTCCCTTCCAGGATCTCCAGAAAGTTCGTGGGGTTGTTTCCGGCGATGGAGAGTCCTCTTGCAAGGCCAGAATAGATATGCGTGTGCGCATTGATGAAGCCGGGCATGATGAGACCGCCATGAGCGTCCACGTAATCCGCCTCCGGATGCGCCTCCCGGATCTTTTGCTCATCACCGACTTCCGCGATTCTCCCGTCCTCGATCAGCACAGCACCATCCGGGAGGAAGGCATTTTCCTCATTTCTTGTGACAACCTGTCCATTTCCCACCAGAAGCATCACGTCACCTCCTGCCTGAATCGCTGTCAGCAACGCCGCCCCGACTCCCAGAATCCCTGGGATTCAGCGTCCAGCGCCCCGGCTCCTGAGATGCCTGAGGACAGCGTTCAGTGTCCGGAATTTCTGGGGCCAGCGTCCCTTTCACCGGCTCCCAGGATCCCGTGGCCCCAGTGCCGGTATCTGACAGCTTCCACTTTCTTCTCTTCTTATATGGCATGTTTTCCATCACCGGATGAAATATCGGTGATGCATATGTTAGAATGGATTTTGTACCAAAGAATGCCATCTTCGCTCTCTATTTTATCAGAAATCAGTGAGTTTGTCGCGGCAGGATTCTGTCTTTTGGGCAGGATCCGAGCAGGCAGCCTGCCCGCGGAGTGCAACGAGTGATGGCGAAAGAGGGGAATATGGGAAATCAAGCATTATCGTTCATCCTGCAGGAGGCAGAGGGGGCTTCCCTGCAGAGGAAGGCAGAGATCGTCTGGCGGCTTTCGGTGCCAGGTATCCTGGCTCAAATCTCCGAGATTATCATGGAATATATCGACTCCGCGATGGTCGGTTCCCTCGGCGCTGCGGCCAGTGCTTCGATCGGGCTGGTCGCCTCAAGTACCTGGCTGGTCGGAGGAATCGTTATGTCCACTGCGGCCGGATTCAATGTTCAGATCGCTCATGCCGCCGGAGCAGAGGATCCGGAGGAGGCCCGGCGCACGCTCGGCTGCGGAGTGATCTGTTCTCTGATTCTCTCCCTCGTTCTCTGCGCCGTCGCCGCTGCGCTCTCTCCCTCTCTTCCGGTCTGGCTCGGCGGCGCACCGGATGTCTGTCGGATGGCTTCCTCCTACTTCGGAATCTATGCCGCTTTTCTGCCCGTCCGCATGATGTTTTTCCTGCACACCGGAGCCATGCAGTGCACCGGAGATATGAAGACGCCAAGCCTCCTCACGGCTTCCGCCTGCGGGCTCGACATTTTCTTCAATCTCCTCCTGATTTTTCCGGGACGCCGGCTGGGCGCTCTCTGGCTTCCCGGCGCCGGACTCGGCGTCGCCGGCGCTTCTCTCGGTACCCAGCTATCCTTCGCCGTCATGACCATCCCCGCCGTCTGGCACACCTGGCATTCTTCACCGGTTCTCTCCGGCCTCACGCCGCAAACCTTTCGCGTCCGCCGCCGCATCCTCCGGGAGGCGGTACGGATCGGAGGGCCGATGGCCCTGGCTCAGAGCGCGATGAGCGGTGCACAGGTCTTCAGCACGCACATCGTCGCGCCGCTCGGCACCGAATCCCTCGCGGCAAATTCCTTTGCCGTGACCGCCGAAGCGCTCTGCTATATGCCCGGCTACGGAATCGGCCAGGCGGCCACCACTCTCGTCGGACAGGCATACGGTGCGCGCTTGAAGGAACTCGCCCGGTCCTTCGCCTGGCTCACCACGCTGATGAGCATGGCCATCATGGCTGGAACCGGCGTTCTGATGTATTTTCTCTGCCCGTTCGTCTTCGATTTTCTGACGCCAGTGCAGACCGTGCGGGATCTCGGCGTCCGCGTTCTTCGCATCGAGCTGCTCGCCGAGCCGTTGTTCGCCGTCTCGATCACGGGAGCCGGAGCGCTGCGCGGCGCCGGAGACACGCTCATCCCGGAGTTGATGAATCTCGTGGGGATCTGGGGCGTCCGCATTCCTCTTGCCTCTTACCTGGCTCCGCGTCTGGGACTCGCCGGCGTCTGGACGGCGATGTGTACGGATCTGGTATTTCGCGGCGTCCTGTTCCTGATTCGCCTGAAGCGCGAGAGATGGCTGCATCTCTGATCTCTCCTGAAGCAAACCGGACCCGGACCTGTCTGTCTCTTGAGGGAAAATGGCTCCGGACCTATCCCGCGGCGGCAGTCAGCATCACGGAGATACGGAGCGTAACGACAGGTTCATCTCCGCACAACCGATATGGCATCTGCCAGAGACGATTACAGGCAGTAGAGCGATACTCTCGCTTCCTTCTGGACCGAAAGTCCGGACTGACGGATCTGCGGCATATACCGCTCCGCGTCTTCCGGCGTCATCCGCCACACCAGCCCGCAGCCGGCCGATACCTCGCGCGGTGTGGGAATCAGGCGGCCGGGAATTTCTTTTTCCCCGCAATATGCCTCCATTGCGAGTGCATCGTGCGTTGTGGCAAATGCCAGTACCAGGAATATTTTTTTCTGTCTCATGCTGCTGCCTGACTTTCTGTATTCATTCCGATTCAGTCCGCCCGTTTCTCAGACCGCCATAGCGGACGCCATTCCCCAGGGGATTCTCACGCGAAACCGCCCGGGATGCCATTCGCCGGGGAAACAAGCTCGCAGGGCTGTGCAGACCACCGCTTTGCATGTGATCCGCGATGAACTCCTGCTTTAACCGAAATCGGTCTCATTTTTTGACGGTGATATCGTCTTATATTATTCTATAATAAGGCAGAACGAATCACAAGAAATCCCAGGCCGGTACCGCCGGCCGTGTTCGGCGCTGCCTAGCGACAGAGCAACAGAAAACCAATTTTCTGCGTCACTTTAGCGACAGAGGAACAGCAGGCCGCGACCGGCACCGTTTTACTGATCCATGAACGGCTAAGCTCCTGCGCCGCTCTTTCCCTGTCAATCCGGAGAATCATCGATGAAAACAAGATATGCACCAGCCGCCATCCTGCTCGCTGCGGGATGCGGAAGCCGTTTTGGCTCCAACAAACTGCTCTACCCACTCGGCGGAAAGCCGATGTACCGCCACATCTATGACCGGCTGCTCCTCATGCAGCGTGAGGGGAGGATCAGCACCCTGCTGGTCGTCACCTCTCATCCGGAAGTGGCGGAAGCGGTCCGCCTAGAGACCCCTGTGATCTGGAATGACCGCCCGGACCTCGGCATTGCCCGCTCTCTCCATCTCGGTCTGACCGCACTCCGGGAGCAGCACCCTGATTTGGAGGCCTGCCTGTTTGCCGTCGGTGATCAGCCCGGACTGAGTGCCGGGACGCTGAGGGAATTCCTGCAGAGCTACCAGAACGCCGCGAAGGGAATTGCCGCATGCTCCTCCTGCGGCACTGCCGGCAATCCGGTGCTGTTCGCCGCGGAGTACTTCCCGGAGCTGCTTGCGCTCACCGGCGACCGCGGCGGAAAGCGGGTGATGCTCTGCCACCCGAAGGACACATTTCTCTTTGAAGTCTCTCCGGAACAGCTGCGCGACATCGACACCAGGGAAGATGCCAGCGCAGCCGTCTGCCCTCATGACGCTGTCCTCTCTTCGGATTCTGGGATTACTTCGGATTCCGGAATTGCTTTGGATACGGGGATGGATTCGTATTCTGGTGTCCGTTTCTGCCATCCGGGCAGTGCGAAGATTCTCCCTGCGGAGGAAGCATTCCCCTTTCTCTCCCGCCCGCGCTTTGTCGTCTCTCTCTGCGGAGCCGGCGGAAAGACGTCTCTGATGTACTATCTGGCAGGCTGGTGCGCAGCCGGGGGGAGGCGCACTCTGGTGACCACAACCACTCATATCGGCCGCCCGGATTCTTCTCTGATGGCGGACTCTCCCGATGACATGAACCGCCTCTGGAGAGGCGGCCGTCTTGCCGTCTTTGGGGCAAACGATGAGCGTGCCCCGGACAGAAAGCTCAAATTCCCCGGGCAGACCGCGCTGCAAAGCGCCATCCGGCTGGCGGAGTGCACCTTCATTGAAGCAGACGGCTCGCGCCGCCTTCCCGCCAAGGTCCCCGGCGATCACGAACCGGTTCTGATGCCGGAGACCGATGCCGTGATCGGAGTGCTCGGCCTCTCCGCAATCGGGCGCCCCCTGCGGGAAATCTGCTTTCGCGCGGAACTAGCCGTATCGCTGTTTCGCGCATCTGGCATAGAAGCGGACCTGGATTCCTGCCTGACTCCGGAGATGGCGGCGGTGATTCTGTCCTCGAATCAGGGGGGGCGAAAGGGCGCGGAAGGCCTTCCCTATTACATTGTTCTGAACCAGTGTGATGATGCCGCCCGCCGGCAGTCCGCCGAAGATATCTGTCGGTATATTGCCCCCGGAACCTGCGTCGGAATGATTCTTTCGCATCTGCGGCAGAGCCCGGAAAGAGGACTTGACAACCAGACAGCGCCAATGAGATGATTCTCTGAAGAAATATTTCCTGTACTTATCAATGCCGCTGATGGCGGCAGAATGGAGCCTGATATGGAACTTATCAGTCAGAAAATGCGCAGACTGGCCCCGGAGCTGGATCCGCTCCGCATCGGCACCGGCTGGAA
>CADBOY010000092.1 GCA_902796405.1 uncultured Lachnospiraceae bacterium
AGGCTTCCCGATACTGCGCTGTTTGAGCTGCCTGTCCATCGTCCGTTTTATCGCCGGTGTTCTGCTCCGGATCAGCTGCCCTGAACTCCCTCAAAGGCAAGATCCGAGATGTCACTTGCCGGATCCACCTTCAGGAATCCCTCTTCTGCCATGAAGTCCGCCATATCCATCACGCCCTTCAGCGTTGTGCTATAGCCGCAGCCCGGCTCTTCCAGCCAGCCAAGAACCGTGTCCTTGTCGGTGCCAAGATCGTCGCACAGGAGCTCTGCCGCTTCATCATGGTTGTTGTTGATCCAATCGATGGCTTCTGCCTCTGCGTCAAGAACAGCCTGATACAGCTCGGGATTGTCATCGTGCAGTTTCTCAGATACGCACATCACGATGAAGGTATTGTCCTCCGGCCAGACATCGGTCAGAGTGTCCACCTCCGTTATACCCTGCGCTTCTTCCTGGAAGACATACGGTGAGGTGGTCAGCTGAAGCGACACAGCTCCGGAGATCAGTGCCGCCATCCCATCCGGATGTGACATCGCGGTAATGTTATTGTCCAGAGCGTGCGCATCGCCCAGCTCTTTCTTTGCCTTCATGGCGAGCAGAATATGCTGGATACTGCCGGTATTGACCAGTGCAATCTTCTTGTCGCCGATATCCGCAAGACTCTGGATGGAAGAATCGTTGGTCATGATCTTGTTGGGCTGAGAAGACATTGCCGCAGCGATCTTCATCCCGACGCCCTCGGTGAGCGCACCAGTTACGGCGGGCGCGATTCCCATGCCACCGACCTGCACATCACCGGATGCGAACGCCTCCGTGATGGAAGCACCAGAGTTCAGAGTAGACCAGGTGACGGTGACTTCCCCGTTGTAGTGTTTTTCGATCAGCTTCTGCTTCTCCATGACCTCCAGCGGAGCATAGGCAAGTCCATTCTGCTCTACAATATTGATGCTTGCGGCCGGTGCCGTGGCCTCTTCTTGCGACGCTGCGGTCTCTCCCGCCGCCGCTGAGGTCTCGCCGGCTGCTGTGCTCTCTTCCGCTGCTGCGTTTTCTCCGACCGTTGTGCTCTCATCTGCTGCTCCGCTCTCGCCGGCTGCTGCGGTTGTCTCGCCATCTGCCCCCGCTGCCGTCGTCGATGTTCCGGAACTGCTGCCGCATCCGGACAGTCCGGCTGCCACCATCATACACGCGAGTGCCAGGCTGAGATATTTTCTGCTCATCTTCATCAGGAGCCTCCTTTTCTCTGTTCCGCGGTTCCGGCACCGAATGCCATTCCGCGGAAGCGAGTGATGTATAAGAATTTATTTTTTTCTTCATAAACGAATGATAATGTTTATCGATGACACATTCTGTCATTTTATGAATTAATATAAATTAAATTTCAGTGTAATATAATTATTTGTTTATACTAAAAGCAGTTCTCATAATTTCGAACCGCTTTTCTACCAGAATGACCGGGCATTCCTCCTCTCTGGAACAATGTGCCACACCTCTGCCAGGGCAGTGTGCCATTTTTCTCCGCTGAAACACGCCTCGTTTTGCCGCTTCGGTTGTCATTTCCGGGAAAGACTGCTATACTTAAGAACGCAGGATTCCGGACCATTCATGCGATTTCGGATATACCTGACATTCTTCGATAAAGTGAGGTGGATACAGCGTGGGACCATGTGATAGTTGCGGCCGAAGTACGAACACAGAAAGCGGTACGGATTCGGTTCGACGATCCTGCCTGAGGCAGTCCGCTGTGTCCTCCCGGATTCTTATGTCAGCCAGATGGAACACGCCGATTGCGCGGGTTCTCTGACAGCTGGCCGGCGGATTTCCTCTTTTTCAGGGGGCTCTGACCGCAGGCGTGCGGATTTCTTCTGTTTGCGCGGATATTCTGATGACGGACGAGCAGATTCCCCGTTCTCAGGAATCTGCTGACAGCAGGCAGAAGAAATTCCCCCCACATTCTTGCGGACCATTCAGCGACAGTCGGACGCGAGAGCTCCGGCATCTGACCTGGATTCCTTGTCGAATTACCAAGCCCTGCCCGAGGACAGAAACCATCCGATCGTTTTCTGTTTCAGATTTCATACCGCAATACCACTTATTTCCAGAACTTGCTCTGCCGGC
>CADBOY010000093.1 GCA_902796405.1 uncultured Lachnospiraceae bacterium
CGGTCTGAGCAGCAGTCTGCAGGGCGCGGGCGGCAGCCTGCAGTCCGCAGGAGAAAACCTGGCATCCGCAGGCGCGAATCTTAATGCGGCAGGATCCAGGCTGAGTACGGCCACCAGTTCTTTGCAAGATGCTGGTACAGCCGTGGGCAAGGCAAAGGCTGAAGTGGATGCGGCAAAGAAGGACGTTGATGGTGCGTCGGACACGGTGACGGTAGACAAAGATACCGTCAAAGACAACGTAAAGGTGGAAACAAAGAAAAAGGACAACGGCGTAGAGTCCAAGATCAAGAGCATTCTGAAGGATCACGGCGCAGTGAATACAGATGTCTCTGACAGTGAGGTTCAGGAGATCCTGGATGCCGTCGGTGTCGATACCGATGTGACGGCAGACAGCATTGATGTGGACATTCCGGATACCTATAAGAAGTCCATGAGCAAGGCGTCTTCGGCGCTGGATGATGCGTCTGATGGACTGGGAACCGCTGCGTCAGATATGACCACCGTTGGTTCGTCCCTGTCGGAAGCCGGAAGCAGCCTGACGAGCATGAAGACGGATCTGAGTAATATTCAGACCGATCTGACCAATGCGGGTAAGGCGCTGCAGGGGCTTTCCTCTCTGGGAAGTACACTGACAACGGAACTGACCAGCATCGGTGCGGCAGCAAAAGATGAAGGAACGCAGCTTCAGAACATGAAGACCAATCTGGAGACGATTCAGACCACGTTTTCCGGACTGTCCCAGAACGTAGATATGAGTAAACTGTCTGAACAGGTGAACTCTCTGCTGAGCGGCGTTCAGCAGTTGGATGACGGAGCGGCGACGCTCATGAGCAAGGAGAATGCCGGCGCGCTGAAGCAAGGGGCTGGGCAGCTCCTGAAGAGTACAGGCAGCCTGACTTCCGGGTCCAGCGAACTTGTGAAAAACAGCGAAGCGCTGACGTCCGGAGCGAAATCTGCTGCTGATGGCGCGAAAGATCTTGACTCGGGCAGTCAGAAGCTGGAATCCGGCGCCAGTTCGCTGTATCAGGGCGCAAAGAGTCTTGCCGGCGGAACCGGAGAACTGAAGGAGGGAGCGCAGACACTGGAGAGCGGCGCCGCTTCCGCAGCGGAAGGCAGCAAGAAACTCAAGAGCGGCACCGGGGAATTGAAGGATGGAGCCGGTCAGTTGAAGGATGGCGTCGGTGAGCTCTACGACGGAGCAAAGAAGCTGGCTGATGGTGAGAGCCAGTTTGACGAGGAGGCCGTTCAGAAGATTAATGACGCGCTGGGAGATGAACTGAGTGATTTCACGGATCGCTTTGATGCATTAAAGGATTTGGATGGTGAGTACACCACATTCTCCGGAGCGTCAGAAGGAATGAAATCTTCGGTCCCTTCATTGTGGAGACCGCAGAGATCAGCACGGATGATGAGGATGAAAGCAGCAAGAGCTGATCCGCACGAAATTGCCTTTCCCAAAGTATACCGCAGAGCAGATGCCGGAGAGCCGGCAGATGTCCTGCGGTATCTTTTTGCCCTGCGGGAAAATCCAGCTGGATTATCTTAATTAAATGAAATCGCGTTTTTGCGTGGCTTTTTAAGATCGTGGCGGCCGGATTTCTTCCTCCCGAAACTGGTTATTTTCTCCGTTACGTGCTATCATTGCCGGGACTGAAAAAAGGACAAAAGAATCAGGAGTCGGAGAAGATGGCAGATACTTTGGAAAATCTGAAGAGTGAACTGGAGCTGAATTTTGAGCGGAACGCGAATTACCGCATGTTCTGGAACAATACCATGTCGGTCGTGGGTGCCGTGATCTTTGCTTTCGGCATCAACTTTTTCGTGGTGCCAAGCAATATCTACAATGGAGGTGTTCTTGGAATCAGCCAGCTGCTGACGGCGTTTGTGACTCATTTCGTGCCGCAGCTGCTGTTTCCCAAATTCACCAGTGTGGTGTATTATCTGCTGAATGTACCGCTTCTGATTCTTGCTTTCCGGAGTTTTGGAAGGATGTTTTTCGTGAGGAATGTAGCCTGCGTTACGATTGAAACCGTGGCGATGATGATCATCCCTGTCCCGGATCGTATGCTCGTTGACAGTGTAATGACATCCACGATTATCGGCGGACTGATTACCGGATTAGGAGCCGGTCTGATCTTTCGTTCCGGCGCAGCGGCCGGCGGGACGGATATTATCGGCATGTATCTGACGAAGAAGAAGGGCAATTTTTCTGTGGGAAAACTGGCTATCGGTGTCAATGCCGTGATCTATGCGATCTGCGCCGCCACGATGAATCTTTCCGTGGCGATCTATTCCATCATCTATTCTGTTGCGATGAACATCACCATTGACCGCATTCATGTGCAGAACATCATGACGGAGATGACCATCTTTACCAAGAAGGATCCGCAGAAGATCATCCAGTTTATCACTGAGGAGCTGAATCACAGTGCCAATTACTGGGAGGCAACGAGCGGATATACCGGAGAGAAATCTTATATCGTCTATACCGTGGTTTCACAGTATGATGCACACAAACTGGACGGCTTCCTGATGGCATTTGATTCCAAGGTATTCGCTGTCAAGAACAGAGGCGTCTCTCTGGATGGAAACTTTGTCAAGAAACTGTGACCTGACGGCCGCTGAATCTGCAAAACCGGATGACAAGTGAGGAAATTGCATGTATAATGTTTCAATAAGATTACAGAAGGCCGGTTTGCGCAATCTGATTGTCATATTTTGTTAATAATATGCAGGATCAGCAGCCGGCAGATCATGACAGCTGCTGAACGTGCAGCAGCATGCAGGGAGGTCATCGATGAAGAGGAATGGCTGGATCTGTTTGCTTCTTTCGATATGCATGGCTGCGGCGCTGTGGACGGCGTCTCCGGTCACGGCGCAGGCAGACTCCTCGAATTATGAGAATCAGGTTACCATCTACCGGTATCTGACTGAGACAATGGGAGTCAGTTCTGCCGGTGCCTGCGGTATCATGGCAAACATCGATCAGGAAAGCAGTTTTGATCCTCACAGTTATTATCAGAATTCTTACGGGATCTGCCAGTGGCATAATGCGCGATTTGACAGTCTGAAGAATTACTGCCTGCAGAGAGGGCTGGATTATACCACTCTGCCAGCGCAGCTGGAATATCTGAATTATGAGCTTTCCACTTCCTATGCCAGATGCACGGGGATGATCCGTGCGGCGGAAAATTCTGCAGAAGGTGCCTATCAGGCCGGCTGGACATTCTGCTATTATTTCGAGCGTCCTGCCAATACAGCGACCCGGTCCATCGCCCGCGGCAATCTGGCAAGGAATACCTACTGGGTGAATTTCGGCGGCAAGACATTCGGAACCCCGGCAAACAGCATTGAGCCGGCAAAAGCAGCCAATGTCGTACTCGCACGTGGATTCCTGCATGGGAATTACTATAAATTCTCCGGCCAGATTCAGTCCGAGTCACCCATTCAGAAAGTGACGGTAACCGTAAAGCGGCTTTCGGGCGCGAGCATGATGAGCGCCAGTATCACACCGAACACCGGAAACTGCAGCCTGTCGGATCTGACTTACCGGCTGAATTCGAATACTCTGCCTGCCGGTGCGTACCTGTTCCAGATTGATGTCACCAATGCAGCAGGGACTACGAGGCTGGTAAACCAGTCGGTCAATGTCTTCTCGAAGTCCCGTGTATTCCCGTCGGCGAATGTGAAGATGGAGGAAGCTTCCGGGAGCAGACTCGCGGTCAGCAGCGGAAGCGGAAGAGAGCCGGTCCTCGCCGTCAGCAGTTCGTCGAAAAAGGAAGCATTTCAGGTGATCTATATCCGCAATGGCCGATATGCGATCCGAAGCATGAAAACCGGCAATTACCTGACATTTACCAAGAGCGGGAAACTCTGCCTGAGTGCATGGAAGGGACTTGCCGCGCAGTACTGGTATATCTTACCTGTGGAAGGAAACGGATATCGGATCATTTCGAGGACGAATCTGAAATATGCACTGACGGTCACGCAGGATATTGCCGGAGCAAGGCTTACCTGCACCAACCAGGGCTTGTCTGCCGCCCAGGTCTTCCGTATCACGAAGAACAGCAGTGTGCGCACCGCTGTTCGGAAGCCGGTTCTTTCCGGCAAGGTAAAGATGAGTGTCGCGAAGACGAAGCTGAAGGTGAAAGTGGGCGGCAAAGCAATGATCCAGGCCAAAAGCAGCGGGTCCATCACCTATCTGAGTTCTGCATCTGGCATCGTCAGAGTGTCTAAGAAGGGCGTGGTTAAGGGGATCCGTCGTGGATCCGCAGCCATCTATGTGACGGCCAGGAAGTACGGCTGCAATCCGAGGACAGCGCGTGTCCTTGTCAAGGTTGCGTAATATCAGACTGATATACGGGAATACAAAGGAAAGCAGGGGCTCAGCCCCTGCTTTTCTGTGTGTATCGGGAACTCCAGCTCCGCCCTGCTGCTTCGCCTTTTGCTTTGCTGCAGCAGCGTTCCTTTGATTTTTTAGCTGGACTTCGGAATCACAGAAGCCGGACTCCATGGTCCCAGCAGTATTCCACCTCTTCGTCCGGCCACACGGATACCTGAACTTCTCCAATATGCGCCTTGCGCAGATAGAACATGCAGATGCGGGACTGGCCGATGCCGCCGCCGACCGTGTAGGGAAGCATCCGGTCCAGGATGGCGCGCTGGAAGGGAAGTTTGGCCCGCTCTTCGCATCCGGCCTCCTTCAACTGTGTTTCCAGCGAATTCTCGTCCACCCGAATCCCCATAGAAGAGAGTTCCAGAGCGATATCCAGTACAGGATAATATACCAGAATATCTCCATTGAGCGTCCAGTCGTCATAGTCCGGCGCGCGCCCATCGTGCGGCTCACCGTTTGAGAGTACACCGCCGATCTGTGAGAGGAAGACGGCTCCTTTCTCCTTCGTAATCCGGTATTCCCGCTCCCTGGGCGAAAGATCCGGATAGAGGTCCAGAAGCTCCTGCGATGAGATAAAGAAGATGTCGCCGGGAAGAATCTCACGGATGTATTCGTATTGAATCGACATATATTTTTCCGTTTTCTTCAGCGCCCGGTAGACGCGTTTTACCGTATCCCGCAGCGTTTCTTCGTTGCGGTCCGCCCGGGCGATAATCTTCTCCCAGTCCCACTGATCCACATAGATGGAGTGAATGTTGTCCGTCACTTCATCGCGCCGGATGGCGTTCATGTCGGTAAACAGCCCTTCTCCCATGGTGAAACCATATTCATGAAGGGCCAGTCGCTTCCACTTGGCCAGGGACTGTACTACTTCCGCCGGATGATCGTTCAGCTCTCCGATGCCGAAGCGGACCGGCCGCTCAATCCCGTTAAGATTATCATTCAGCCCTGACTCCGGCGTGACAAAGAGAGGAGCGGATACGCGGAGAAGGTTGAGTTCCTTCGCCAAGGCCTGCTGAAAGAAGTCTTTGACCGTTTTGATGGCGACCTGGGTTTCGTGAATATCCAATGCGGACTGGTAATCCTTCGGAATGATCAGGTGCTTCATGCTGTTTCCTCTTTTCCTGGTGTGATGTTGTGTCCCGGGCTGCATGACAGCCGTTAGTTTAACAATATAGCAGATTGTCATAAAAATGAAAAGTACCTGACATTAGCGCCCTCTACAGAGAATAAATATTGTAATTCGCATGAAAATGTGATACAAATTAGCTGAAAACGATTTCATAGTCCGATGCGATTTGTTTCAGACCCGCGGACATCCGCGTGGCGGTCGGTGCGCCGTGTCCCGACCGGACTGGGAAAGGAGGAATTATGACAGGCAGGCTGATCTTTGTCGATGTTGACGGAACGCTGACGCTCCCGGGGTCCAATACACCATCGGAAGCGGTTCTGAGGGCGATCCAAAGAGCACAGGAGCGTGGAAATCGTGTCTTTCTGTGCACGGGCCGCTGCCGTGCCATGCTTCTTCCTCTTCTGAAGTACCGGTTTGACGGCTACATCGCAAGCGCAGGAGGTTACGTCGTCTGTGGGAATGAAGTCTTGTACGATTGCCCGATGACGCCGGAGCAGGGGGCTCTCACGATGTCCGTTTTAAAGAGCAGCGGAATCTGGCGCACGGCAGAGTGTCTAAACACTTCGTATACGGATGAAAACCTGAAGATCTATCTTACCGGGCATATCGATGAACCGGGCAATGTGGAGCGCCTGAAATGGCGGACCGATACTGAGCGGTCACTCCGCATCCGCCCCATGCGTGAATATCAGGGAGAGCCGATCTACAAGATTGCGTTCATGTATCGGAATGAAGAGCAGCTGCGTGAGCCGGAACGCCTTCTGGGACAGGATTTTCAGTTTGTGATTCAGAGTCCCTGGCTGGGGATCCGGAATGGAGAGCTGATCAACCGGAAATTCGACAAGGGTCAGGCGGTGCGGAGAATCTGCCGCTGTCTGAACGTGGATCTTGCGGATACCATCGGATTCGGTGACAGCGGGAATGATCTTGAGATGCTTCGGACAGTAGGAACTTCGGTCTGCATGGGAAACGCCGCGGAATCGGTTCAGCATGAGGCGGACCAGATCTGTCCTCCGGTGGAGGAAGATGGAATCGCGCAGGAATTCCAGACGCTGGGACTGATATAGAATGGCAGGACGCAGAGGTCAGGTCGCAGGACAGATCAAATCGACAGGGGAATAGTATGACAGAACAATCAGCAAAAAAACGGGTGGGTGAATCCGCCGGGAAGTCGGCTCTGGCTCATGAGGAACGGGTTTTCCGTGCGCGATGGGATCGCCATAAAGACGAACTTCGTCAGCTGTTTAATGGATTATATCAGGATGAGCCGCGGTTCCAGGAATTCGCGGAAAATCTGCACCGCTATTATCTGCAGCGGGATCCGGACCTTCGTGCAAGAGACATCATCTGTGAATCGTATCCGGAATGGTACAAACAGAACAATATGATGGGGATGATGTTCTATATCAATAATTTTGCGAAGAACATGGAAGGCGTCCGGAAGAAGATTCCCTACCTGAAGGAAACCGGCATCAACTACATTCATCTGATGCCTTTTCTGAAATCCCCGAAGGGAAGGTCGGATGGCGGCTACGCGGTAGCGGATTTCCGGTGTGTTCAGCCGGAGCTGGGAACCATTGAGGATCTGCGGCGGCTTACCAGAGACTGTCATGACAACGGCATTAATATCTGCATGGATTTTGTCATGAACCACACATCGGAGGATCATGAGTGGGCAAAGAAAGCGAAAGCAGGAGATCCGGAGTATCAGGCCAGATATTTCTTCTATGACAATGACACCATCCCGAAGCTTTTTGAACAGACCGTCCCTCAGGTATTTCCCACGACAGCCCCAGGCAACTTCACCTGGCTGGACGATGTGAAGAAGTATGTGATGACCTCGTTCTATCCTTACCAGTGGGATCTCAACTACCGGAATCCCGTGGTGTTCTGCGAGATGATGTACAACTTCCTGTTCCTGGCAAACTGCGGAATTGATATTATCCGGCTGGATGCGGTTCCTTATATCTGGAAAGAACTCTACACCACCTGCCGCAATCTGCCGCAGGTTCACACACTGGTCCGCATGATGCGAATTGTCGGCGAGATCGTCTGCCCGGGCGTTCTTCTGCTCGGCGAGGTAGTCATGGAGCCGGCGAAAGTAGTGCCGTATTTCGGAACGGTGGAGAAGCCGGAATGTCATATGCTCTATAACGTCACGACCATGGCGACTACCTGGCACACGGTGGCAACGCGGCAGACGCACCTGCTGAAAAAGCAGCTGGACATTGTGAATGCTCTTCCGAAAGATTATGTTTTCCTGAACTATCTCCGGTGCCATGACGATATCGGCTGGGGACTAGATCTTGATACTCTTCGGGAAGAAGGCATCAACGAGACTGCGCACAAGAATTATCTGAATGACTTCTTCCGCGGCTATGCCGGCTCCAGCAACAGCCGGGGAGAACTGTACAATTACGATCCGGTGACGCAGGATGGCAGATTCTGCGGGACTACCGCATCAATGTGCGGCATCGAGCGCGCCGGATTTGAGCAGAATGAAGGGATGATGCAGCAGGCGATCCGCCTGGACGTGATGCTTCATGCCTGCCTGTTCATGGAATCCGGAATCCCAGTCATCTACAGCGGAGATGAGGTCGCGCAGGTCAATGACTACTCCTACAAGAATGATCCGGATAAGGCAGCGGATTCTCGCTATATCCACCGGGGACCGATGGACTGGAAACGGGCAGAGCGGCGCAAGATACCGGGGACCGTAGAGTACCGCGTCTACACGGCACTGCAGAAACTGGAAGAAATCCGCCGCACGGAGAAGGTATTTGTGACCTATGCAGACTGCTATACACTTCCTACCTGGGAGGATGCCATTCTCTGCATTGTCCGGGAATACCAGGGAGAAAAAATCATCGGTCTGTTCAATTACAGTGAGACCGATCGTATGGCATGGATTGACGAGGAAGATGGGCAGTATCAGAATCTGATCACCGGCGAGATCCGCGAGGCAAAGGCGGTTGGTGTGCCTGCCTATGGATTCTGCTATCTGAAGCGGATCCCGCAGAAGAAAGACGGAGAGTGACAAGAGCAATGAATATCAGTGATATTGCGAAACTCGCTGGCGTGTCCAGTTCCGCGGTCTCACGGTATTTTAACGATGGCTATATCTCGGAGGAGAAACGCGAAGCAATCCGGAAGGTTGTAGAGCAGACCGGCTATCGTCCCTCCGTGCCTGCGCAGAATCTAAGGACCCGGAAGACGAATCTGATAGGGGTGATTCTGCCCCGGATTGATTCCTTCTCTATGGCGCGGGTTGTTGAGGGAATCCTGAGGGAACTGGAGGTCACGGATTATCACATGATGCTGGCGGTGACGCAGAATGATCCGAAGCGCGAGATCGAGTATCTGCGAGTCTGCCGTGACAAGCAGGTGAATGGCGTCATCATGTCGGCGACAGTAATGACACCAGTGCACCGGAAGGTACTTGCTGAGCTGGAGATTCCGATCGTCTTGGTGGGACAGGACGTGAGAGGGTGTCAGTGCATCTATCATGATGATTATCATGCGATGTATGATATGACGCGGTATGTGCTGTCTCTGGGGCGCACGCGGCTGAGCTACATCGGCGTGCTGAAAGAGGATAAAGCGGCAGGAGCAGGAAGGACGCACGGTTATCAGGATGCAGTGCGTGATGCGGGACTGTCCCATCTGGCGGACCGGACAGAGATTTCTGGTTTTGATTACCGTGACGGGTATGAGGCGGCCTGTCGAATCGGTGAGCGCTTTCCGGATACCGATGCACTGATCTGCGCTACGGACAAAATTGCCGCGGGCGCGATGCGGTACCTGCGAGACCGGGGAATTCATGTACCGGAGCAGATCGCCGTGACTGGTGCAGGAGATTCGGAGCTCGCCCGGGTGGTATCTCCTACACTGACGACCATCCACTATCACTATGAGGACAGCGGGACCATGGCAGTCCGGATGCTGATTGGTGCTATGAGCGATTGCGGTACGGGCATTCATTCCATCAAGATGGGATATTATCTGGTGAAAAGTGAATCCACCGGAGAGAAGACGGGAAGCCGGGATACGATGGCCGGCCAGTAACCGGCCAGACGAGATACCAGAGCAGGTCAGACGGCAGAATACAGACTCGGAACACGGAAGGATGCAAAGATGAGCAAAAAATACGATGCGGTTGCGCTGGGGGAGCTTCTGATTGATTTTACGGAGACGGGAGTAAGCGATCAGGGCAATCCCGTGATGGAGGCGAATCCCGGAGGAGCTCCGGGCAATGTTCTCTCCATGCTGAATCATTTCGGACATAAAACGGCATTCATCGGTAAGGTGGGTGAGGATATCTTCGGCCGCCAGATTCTGAACGCTCTGACGGAAGTCGGCATTGAGACCAGGGGAATCACCGTGGATCAGAAGGTGCGGACGACGCTGGCATTTGTCCATACACTGCCGGACGGTGACCGGGAGTTCTCTTTCTACCGGAACCCTGGCGCTGATATGATGCTTCGCCCGGAAGACATCCCCATGGATCTGGTGCAGAGTTGCCGGATTTTTCATTTCGGCACGCTGAGCATGACGCACAGTGACTGCCGCGAGGCGACGAAGAAAGCAGTCCTCGCAGCAAAGAAAGCGGGGGCGGTCATTTCCTTCGATCCGAATCTGCGCATGATGCTGTGGGAGAATGAGGAGGAAGCGAAAGAACAGGTACTCTGGGGTATCCGCCACTGTGATATTCTGAAAATCTCCGACAATGAGGTCACCTGGCTGACCGGCGAAGAGGACTATGACCGCGGATATGAGTGGATTCAGAACGTGGCAGCGGTTCCTCTGGTTCTGATATCCATGGGAAAGGACGGGAGCCGCGCCTATATGGATGGTGTCCGTGCGGAAGCACCGGCGCTTCTGTCTCCGAAGACCATTGAGACGACGGGAGCCGGGGATACGTTTGGAGGAAGCGTTTTGCACTATGTGCTGCAGAAGGGACTGCGCCCCTACACGCAGGAGGAGCTGGTGGAGATGCTGCATCTGGCTAATGCGGCGGCCTGTATTGTGACGACGCGCAAGGGGGCGCTTCGCTCCATGCCGGATGTGGAAGACATCCGCCGGGTGATGGATATGGCAGGATGGCTCCCGGAAGGATAATCGTAACAGAGGCGCAGAAATCAGAATGATGGCAGAAATACAGCCGCAGGAGAATGGATCTTCTGCGGCTGATTCTCGTTAAAATCGCATCTTTTCCGTGAATCCGTGTTGGAAGTCCAGAAGGCTGGCAGGCGTGATTGGGCATAAAAAAAGAGCTTCCAGCCGGACTCGAACCGGCGACCTACGCATTACGAATGCGTCGCTCTACCAACTGAGCCATGGAAGCATCTTTATCCCCGCGTTTTGCGGACTTTGTTATACTAGCATCTTCGCAGAGGAATGTCAATAGAAAAAATCAGAAGATGGCTGACACGGAAAAAATCAGAAGTTGGCTGACACGCTGGCATAGAAGCTGAGAAGAGGGGAAAGATGAAATCTGGGATGGAATCCGGGGCTGGAGTGTAAAGTTGATTTCCACTCTGAAAAGTAGAACTAAAGTTTGCACTTCAGTGCTGTAATCCGGGAACCGCTATCCTGAATTCTGCCTTGCAATTCAAACAGAGGTAAGGTAGAATATAACGAAAATCCTAATCCTGCGACAGAGATTCAATCGATCGAAGGACATCGCGTCTTCGCTGTATTCCGCGAGAAATGAGGTAAGAGAATGAGTGAAAAACTGAGAGTTGGTGTGCTGGGAGCAACTGGTATGGTCGGACAGCGGTTCGTCACGCTGCTCGACAACCATCCCTGGTTTGAAGTGACCGCGCTTGCGGCCAGTGCCAGATCCGCCGGAATGACCTATGAGGAAGCCGTTGGAGATCACTGGAAGATCGATGTTCCGATGCCGGAATGGGCGAAGAAGATGGTTGTCATGAACGTTTCCGATGTTGAGAAGGTTTCCGGGCAGTGTGATTTCGTCTTCAGTGCGGTCAACATGTCCAAAGCGGAGATCCGCACCATTGAAGAGAAATATGCGAAAGCGGAGACCCCTGTTGTTTCGAATAACAGCGCACACCGCTGGACAGAGGATGTTCCGATGGTGGTTCCGGAGATGAACCCGGAGCACTTTGATGTCATTCCTTACCAGAAGAAGAGACTGGGCACCACGAGAGGATTTATCGCGGTCAAGCCGAACTGCTCCATTCAGTGCTACACTCCGATGATTCATGCTCTGCTTGAGTTTGAACCGACTGTCTGTGTTGTCTCCACCTATCAGGCGATTTCCGGCGCAGGAAAGACGTTTCAGGACTGGCCGGAGATTGTGGACAATGTGATTCCTTATATTTCTGGCGAGGAAGAGAAGAGTGAACAGGAACCGCTGAAGATCTGGGGCCACATCGAAGATGGGAAGATCGTCAAGGCCGATGCACCGATTATCACGTCGCAGTGCCTGAGAGTTCCAGTCTCGAACGGACATACTGCCTCCGTCTTTATTTCCTTCAAGAAGAAACCGACAAAGGAAGAGATTCTGGATCGTTGGAAGAATTTCAGCGGACTTCCTCAGAAACTGAATCTTCCTCACGCACCGAAGCAGTTCATTCACTACTTTGAG
>CADBOY010000094.1 GCA_902796405.1 uncultured Lachnospiraceae bacterium
GGTCGTTGTTACCGGCGTTGAGATGTTCCACAAGATGCTGGATGAAGGACAGGCTGGTGATAACATTGGTCTTCTTCTCCGCGGCGTTCAGCGTGATGAGATTGAGCGTGGACAGGTTCTGGCTAAGCCCGGCACTGTCACTCCTCACAAGAAGTTCACCTGCCAGGTTTACGTTCTGACCAAGGATGAGGGTGGTCGTCACACTCCCTTCTTCAACAACTACAGACCGCAGTTCTACTTCCGAACGACCGATGTTACCGGTGTCTGCAAGCTGCCGGAAGGCACTGAGATGTGCATGCCTGGTGACCATGTCACGATGGAAGTTGATCTGATTCAGAAGGTTGCTATGGAGGAAGGTCTTCGTTTCGCTATCCGTGAAGGTGGCCGTACTGTCGGTGCCGGCACGGTTGCTACCATCATCGAGTAATTCAATCTAAGAATGGAAAAAGGCTTCTGGGATTATCCCAGGAGCCTTTTTTAGATTCAAGATTACAGGTTGTTCATCAGACCGTTCAGAACTTCTTCTATCAGGAAGAGGGCACCTCGGATGCCGATCTGTGTCTTGGGGATGATGTCCGTATATCCCATGCCGGGCAGGCTGATTTCAATGCCGCAGAATGTTTTATTCTCCGCCTTCAGCTGGGCGATGGTATTCGCATGAGAGAAGACAAGCTCTGCGTCGGTATCCAGGATGCGGCGCTTTAAAGCCTGCTCCATGTGATGGCCAGCGAGGAACTTTCGTAGCCGCTCCAGCACCTCCGGATCAGCTGCACTGGATAGTGCCAGGCAGTCGGGGATCATTCCCAGGTACTCCGTCAAAAACCGGCTGAAGGCATATAGCCAGGATGCCGGAGCTTCTACCGCATACCGCGTGCCATTTGGCTTTCCATATGCCTGAAAGATGTTGTTGATATGATACCAGGCAAGGGCACGCGCTCTGCCGCAGTCCTCCAGCACAGCCTGGGTATCCGGCTTGTCGATCTGCTTGTCCGCCAGTTTGTCTGCTACGGCGCGGATCATCTCCTCCGCAGCATCAAAGCCGACCGGAGTGCGGTCCAGAATCAGGTAATCCATGCCGAAGTGTTCCTTGAGGTATTCTGCCGTCCGGCGACCGCGCTCCGGAACCAGCAGCAGATTCAGGTCAGCATTCGGCAGGGCAGCGAGGTCCTCCAGGGAGCAATCGCTCCCAAGGAAACAGGAAATACCAATTCCCATTTGTGAAAAGATTCGCGACAGTTCCTCACGGTCGCCGGCCGCATAGCGGTCGTAGATGGAGAGCCCAAGGATGTTAATGAGAGGCTGGGATTTCTTATGACTGAAGCCTGTTGGAAGAGGATCCTTCGGTGGCACCTGACAATCTGTCACTGTACTGTGTGAAACAGAAATCGGGCTCTGCGTGAATGCAGAGGAAGCCGGACTTTTTACTGACGCAGCAGCAGCCGGACTCTGCGCGGATGCTGCGAATCTTTCGTCAGAAAGGGGCATGATTTGCTGCAGCAGAGATAATATGGCCGTCTCATAGCCTCGGTCAAAGTCCTCGGAGAATCTCGGCGTCTCCAGCATCACGCAGAGAGTATCCGGCAGCTCAGCCTCTGCCAGCTCCTTCAGGTTATCGCCGATCAGAGACGCACCCGGCGAGTTCACGATCGCGATCAGGTCGAATTCAATATTTTCTTTCAGAAAGTGAATCGCCTCCCGGACTTTGGGCCTCGTTCCGTAGACGTAATCGTATCCATCAAGATAAGTGCAGGGAACCCTTGGTTGCCGGAAGAACCAGTTATTCAGATAATTGTAGTCGACAGGAATCTTCTTCTCCGATTTTTCGGAAGGCACGTAGAGCAGCGGACGGACGCGCAGAAACTGAGAGGTTGTGCTGTGATAAAACCGGCAGCCCATCGGCCCGTTCAGCAGGACCAGAGCTCCGCGGATTCCCTCCATGCCACGCAGGAGCTGATGACGAGGATCACTCCCGGGTGCTGCTGCAGTGCCTCGTTCACGGCACCGCGCAGTTTGCCCATTCCGCCAAAAACTGCCTCGGAGTGTCCCATGTCGGTCGAGCGGTAATTCGGACTGATGGCGCTGGGCATCAGAGTGCCGCGGTTGAACAGGTTGCGCCTCCCGGAGGAAGTCAGCAGCTGCCAGGTGTAGAACGCGCAGGCCTTTGGCCCATGCGCGATGACGATGGCATCGGTGACGCGGACAGCCTGCACGGCAGCCCCCTGAAAAGCGCAGCCATAGAGAACGGGACGCTTCGGCAGAGTCTCCTGGCGGTCATCGGCCGGGCGGGTCTCAGCGGCAGTGCCTTCGAAAGAGCCGGACGCAGAATCAGAGGAACATTCGCTGGAAGCGCTGGAGACAGAGCTTTCGGCATCGGATGAGCTGTCGGGAAATCCTTCTACAGAGTCAGCGGATGAGCCTTCGGGAGAGCTGCCGGAAAGCCCCTCAGCAGAGTCATCGGAAGAGGCTGCAGGTGAGCCGAGAGTGTGCGCACCGCTTCCTGCAGCAGCTGTTCCGTCACCTGCAAATCCCGGAGTAAATGCCGGGCCGGTTCCGAGAACGGCCTGTTCCAGCGCGTCGTCTGAGAGCGGCCTTGCGGGATACAGCATCAGACTGTCATCGATGCGCCGGGCCAGCGCCAGAAATACGGATTTCTCCTGGTCCCAGCCGGGAAGCTCCATGACGGTGCGATTCGCTTCCTCCGCCTTTGCAAATGCGGGACTTCGGGGGATCCTGGCGGCAACCGGGATGACAACGGCACGCGCAAAGCGCTTCACCCGTTCGTCTTCGTCAGGAAGGCGGCGCTCGTTGTACAGGATACCCGCGATACGGCGGCCTTTCTCTCTATCATAATTGTAGATGCCGCGGAGGATATTGTTCGCGGCGTAGAGCGCCATGTATTCCCCGCTCGTAACAAGAAAGACGGCGTCGGCATATTCCTTGCGCACAGGAACAGTGAATCCTCCGCACACAACATCACCCAGCACATCGTAGACAATCCTCTCATAGGGATCCTTGGCGCCCGTCTTCTTCAGGAACTCAAATGCCGTGATGATGCCGCGCCCCGCGCATCCGACGCCAGGCTGCGGCCCTCCGGCTTCAATGCAGCCGATGTGAAAGCATCCTTCCCGAAGAACCTCGGTGAGCAGCGCCTGATCGGCAGGAACGCGCCTTAGATATTCCAGGACCGTGGGGATCATGACTCCGTGCATGAGGTACTGCGTCGAATCATGTTTCGGATCGCAGCCAATCTGCATGACCCGGTCTCCCTTTATCGCAAGTGCGGCAGACAGGTTGGCGTTGATCGTGGATTTGCCGATTCCGCCCTTGCCGTATACCGCTATCTCCAGTTGTTTCTTCAATGCCTTTTCCCCTTCCCGGATGTGCCGGATCTCATTCCGGCACGCCCTTCTGATTGTAACTCCTGTCTGGGGATTCATTGGAAAATATCGGACAATACCTGACATAGATTTCAACGGATTCTGATTTATCCGGTCTTGTTTTTGCCGGCGCTTTTCCTTACACTGAAAGAGAATCACGGAAGAGAAGGAGATAAGGTGGCAGGTATGAATGAAGAAATTCGGGAGAGGTGGCAGCCGGCGGGCAGAAATCAGACTTCGGCCAATCTGAAAAATACGGCGATTCTGGCCATGTTGATTGACCACATCGGAGCCGCGCTGCTGGAACCGCTGTACTACAGCCTGTACTCGGCGTCCCCGCCATCAGCTGAGATGATCCGCAATATCGACAGTATCCTGCGGTCGATCGGGCGTCTGTCATTTCCGCTCTTTATCTTTCTGATTGTCGAGGGATTTTTCTATACTCATAGCCGGGCGAGATATCTGATCCGGCTCAGTCTCTTCTCTCTCATCTCCGAATTCCCGTTTGATCTGGCTTTTCATGCAGGAGATATTCACTGGGACAGAGGCCAGAATGTCTTCTTTACTCTGGCGCTGGGCTTCGCGGCAATGTGGGCGGTGGAACGCATCCGGCCCTGGTCCGGCATCCCGGAGCCGCGCCGCGCGAATGCACAGTCAGGGCAATTGCCAGCAGGCGCTGTACTTCCAGAAACAGAAGCGGGCACATGTCAGGAGCAGAGAGCGGATGACAGGACGGATGCAGCACTTCCGGAAACAGACACAGGTAGGGATCACGCGCAGGAGGTGGAAGATGCAGTGGTCGGAAAGCGGCCGGGAAGAGCCGCGGCGGTGGTGCGAATTGCCGCCTGCCTGGCACTCAGCGCCGTCTTCTGTCTGATGGCAGAATGGCTGAACACCGACTACGGCTGGTCTGGCGTTCTGGCCATACTGATCGCCTACCTGATCCGAAGCATCGGGATGCAGAATCTGGAACTGTTCGGTATGCTGGCGCCTCTTGTGGCAGCGTCTCCCATCGAGGCGGCGGCGGTTTTCGATCAACTGCTCATCATGAGGTATCATGGAGAAAAAGGCCATGGATGGAACCGCTGGTTTTATTACTTGTTTTATCCCTGCCACCTGCTGATTCTGGGGTCGATCCGGGTGCTGATTCTGAAAGTGTGATGTGCAGCAGAAAAAGGGCCGCCGCGGAAGCCACA
>CADBOY010000095.1 GCA_902796405.1 uncultured Lachnospiraceae bacterium
AGCCCAAGCGGTCTTCCCGAAATCTTCAGGCGTTCCATCGCATCTTTCACGGCGGTGACCTGCTGCTCCGTTACCTTCTCTACATGAATCTTTGCCGTCAGCTTCCGCAGCTCGGCGATATCCTTCTTCACCTGCCTCAGCTGCGCTCTGTCGGCCGTCTTCTTCTGATCCTTCACTGCCTGGTCCGCCCGTCTCAGGAGTTCATTGGCCTCATTCACCGTCTCCAGAGCGTCTCTTCTCACTTCATCGAAGGAAGCATTTTCGGCAGCATCGCGCCGTGCCTGCTCGATCTCAGCTTCGCTCATCCGGTCATCCGCTGTGATCGTAACGGACTGCTCCTTGCCGGTCGTGATATCCCGCGCCGAGACCTTCAGAATTCCATTGGCATCGATATCGAATGCCACATTGATGCGCGGCATTCCCGTGTTGGCGCGGCGGATCCCGCTCAGGCGAAACTTTCCGATGACCTTGTTGTCCCGCGCCAGAGGACGGTCCCCCTGAAGAACCTTGATCTCCACGGTCCGCTGCAGCGGAGAGACCGTGGTGAATTCCTGCTCGTGGCGGCAGGGAATGGTGGAATTGCGGTCGATCAGCCGTGTCGCTACGCCACCGACCGTCTCGATCGAGAGCGTCATCGGCGTCACGTCAAACAGCACCAGACTCTGGCCGGTGCCCTTCGCCATCAGGGCATTGCCGCCGAGCGTACTTCCGAGGATTGCCGCACCCATCGCCACGCACTCATCCGGATTGATGTTACGGGAAGGTTCGATTCCCGTCAGCCGCCGGACCATCTGCTGCACTGCGGGAACCCGCGTGGATCCGCCGACCAGCAGCACCTTCGAGAGCTCGGAGGTGCGAACACCGGCATCGGCCAGGGCGGAGCGTACTGGCCCCTCCGTGCGAGCGATCAGATCGGCAATCATGTCCTCAAACTCCGCGCGCGTGATGGTGTAACTCATATGGACCGGGCCATTCTTGCCCGTGGTGATGTACGGAAGCTCGATCTGCGCCGTCTCGGCAGAGGAAAGATTCATCTTCGCCTGCTCTGCCGCCTCGCGGACCCGCCACTTTGCCGTGAAATCCCGGGACAGGTCGATCCCGGTCTCCTTCCGGAAGCGCTCCATGAGCCGGTCTGTGAGACGCTGGTCAAAATCATCGCCGCCGAGGTGATTGTCTCCGCAGGTAGCCATGACTTCGATGATGCCCTCGGAGATGTCGATCACGGACACATCGAAAGTTCCGCCGCCCAGGTCATACACCATGACCTTCTGCGGTTCGGCATGATCCAGTCCATAGGACAGAGCGGCACTGGTCGGCTCATTGATGATGCGGAGTACATTCAGCCCGGCGATCGTACCGGCATCCCGCGTGGCCTGCCGCTGCGTATCGTTGAAATACGCCGGAACCGTGATCACGGCATCCTGCACCTCGCCGCCGGTGAACTCCTCTGCATCTTTCCTGAGCTGCCGCAGCAGCATCGCACTGATGGTCTGCGGGCGGTATGTTTTTCCATCTACCTTCGCTGTCCAGTCCGTTCCCATGTGCCGCTTGACCGAAGAGAATGTGCGGTCCGCATTGGTGGCCCGCTGCCGCTTGGCCTTCTCTCCCACCAGGCGGCTGCCGTCTTTCGCGAAAGCAATGATGCTCGGCGTCGTCCTCTGCCCGCTCTCCGAAGGCACGATGACCGCCTCGCCGTTCTCCACAACCGAAACGCAGCTATTGGTTGTTCCCAGATCAATGCCGATTACTTTTCCCATATGCTCTGTCTGTCTCTCCTTTACCGCCGCTATTCTTCGGCCTTACTCGATCTCCCGCACGTTGATCATGTTGGTATTACCTATAACGCCGAGCGGCATGCCCGCCGTAATCACGACCTTGTCGCCTTTTCTCACAAATCCGGCTTTCTGTGCCGCGTCCATGGCGGACGCAAACAGCATCTCCGAGTTCTCTTCCTGCGGAATCAGGAGCGGGTACACGCCGTAATACAGATTCAGCTGACAGGCCACCTGCGCGTTGCTTGTGCACGCGATAACCGGACATGCTGGTTTATACTTCGACACGCGGATCGCCGTTGATCCGGAGATCGTGACCGTGATGACCGCTTTCGCCTGAATGTCCGCCGCAACCGTGCAGGTCGCGTGAGAGATCGCGGTAGTCACATCTGCTTTGTTCTCGGTGATGCTGACCGGATTTCTCCCATTGATGATCGCCTTCTCGGTTCTCTCCGCGATCCGCGCCATGGTGGTCACCGCTTCTACCGGCCAGGAGCCGGCCGCCGTCTCTCCGGAGAGCATGATTGCCGTCGTTCCGTCATAGATGGCATTGGCGACGTCCGCTGCTTCCGCGCGGGTCGGCCTCGGATTGTGTATCATCGAGTCCAGCATCTGCGTCGCGGTCACAACAAGCTTTCCTTCCTCGTTGGCGAGCCGGATCATCTTCTTCTGCTGTACCGGAACGTCTTCCAGCGGAATCTCAACGCCAA
>CADBOY010000096.1 GCA_902796405.1 uncultured Lachnospiraceae bacterium
AAGATTGTGTTCAATTTCCCTGTGCCTGTTGATGGCGAGGAAGTGAAAGAACTTCCCTTGGAAACAGAAACAACCGTCGAGACGGTTGCGCTCTTAACCCGATAAGAGGTCAAGAGTCATTTTCGGGCCAGTGAAGATAAAGATGAGGCAGTACAGCCGTCAGGGGGGAAGAATAAAGTGCCCGAAAAGCATGGGGATAAGCAAGTTCATGGCGAAGTTGATGTAATACAAAGAGATGAAGAAATATCTCCGTGAGCATCCGGAAGGCGTGACCATCTGGTGCCAGTCTATTCCGCATGCCGTTTTTGTAACCGGATATTCCGGCAGCAAATTCTACTGCGCCGATACTGTTCGCGGATACAGCGGGAAAAGACGCACCCTGGCATCTTCGTATCTGGGATCGGTCTATGGCAGCCAGTCATCGGTTTTGAAGCATGTCACAATCGTCGGATATGTTGCTCCAGAAGAAGAGGAACAATGGTCATGGTATTAATCACAGAATTTCAGAACGCGGCGGAAGAAGCTGATACCGGTTTAATATAAAATCCGGTTTGTCGAAGAGCAGATACCCTGTTTCCGTGGTATCTGCTCTAATGTATTCATCTATCGGGAGAGAAGAGTCTTGAGTTTATACGCGATTGGTGATTTTCACCTGTCTTTTCAGGTGAACAAACCCATGACCGTTTTCGGCAGCGTCTGGAAACGGCACGAAGAGAAGATTCAAAGATACTGCGGGCGGATGGTCAGGCCGGAGGACACACTGGTCATCACGGGGGATCATTCCTGGGGCAGGAAACTGGCGGAATGCCGGGAAGATCTTGCCTTCATCGAAGCGCTACCCGGGCGGAAGATTCTGCTGCGGGGCAATCACGATATGTTCTGGGACGCAAAGAAAACCGAACAGCTGAATGAGGAGTACCGCGGCCGCCTTCTGTTCCTGCAGAACAATTATTACTCCTACGAGGACTATGCGCTTGTCGGAACAAAGGGATATACCTTCGAAGGTCCGTTCTACCTGGACCGGCGCGGCCGGATCCTGGGGTGGGATGAGGACAAGGAGGAGCACGCGAAGAAGCTCGTCGACCGGGAGATGGCGCGGCTGCAGGTTTCCTTTGACGCGGCGTGGGCAGACGGCTACCGGAAATTCATCCTGTTTCTGCATTACCCGCCGACCAGTGTGATCGAGACGGACAGCCCCTTCACCAGAATCGCGGAGCAGTATCATGTCGAACACGTCGTGTACTCCCATTGTCATGGGGAGAGCCGCTTCGGGGACAGCATCCGGGGAGAATACCATGGCGTTTGCTACCATCTGGTATCCGGAGATTATCTGGGCTTCCGCCCAGAACGGATTCTGTAGCCGGTCCGGGGGCAGTGCCCGTTGCAGGCAGCACGCCAGCAGGACCCGGACGCAGTGCCCGTTGCAGATGGTGCGGCCGCAGGACCCGGACTTACAGCCCGTTGCAGGCGGCATGCCAGCAGGCCCCGGAATCAGCGCCCGTGCGGCGCGAGGGTCAGAAGAGTTCATGTCCAGAACAGAATGAGCCGGTACAGAACAGAATCAGTGTCCGTGCGGTGTGCGGGTCAGTAGATCCTGCTCATATGTCCGGTCTGCGATGCAGAGCCGGATGAAGGTGTAGGCCAGGATCGGGATGGCGCCGATGATGGCGCGCACGTGAAAGATGCCGCAGAGAAACGTGGAGAGAATGCCGCCCGCGATGAAGAACAGGATCATCGATCCATGCATCTTCCAGCGGAGAGAGGCGCGCTCGTCCTGATCCCGGACCGCCTTGACAAGGTTGCTTCCGGTCTGGCGAATGTGATTGGTCACGAAGGTGGTGGCCATGGGGACGCCTTCATTCTGCCGGAAGGTATTGAACTGTGCGGCGCAGATGAAGTTCAGCGTGACCTGGCAGACCTGATCCGGCGTTGATTCCGGAAGCAGTCCCAGAAAGAGACAGACAGGAATCTCGAAGCCGACAAGTATCGTGTCCCAGCGGAGAAGGCGGAGCCGCTTGACCTTCCTGCCCAGAATCTCCGAGAGCATGGTCCCCGCAAAATAGGCGGAGATCGGCACCAGGAGATACAGGGCCTGTCCCCAGTTCTGCTGGCCGATTGCCATCGACAGCATGACGACATTGGCGGTCTGCGCGTTGCAGAATACGCCGCCTCGCTCGCAGAATGTGTAGGCACCGTAGAAGCCGCCGATCAGAATGAGCGACCAGAATATCCAGTGCTTCTCACATTCCAGAAAAAATTCCTTGTTTTCTTCATTCATCTATCGTTGTCCTCCATTTCGGGCGGCAAATCTTCCCGGACGGGATATCTTCCGGCTATTATAGCACGGATTTTCGCGGGGAAAAGCCCGACGCAGAAATCCCGGCTGTTTTTCGGGCTCTGTCCCGGATCATTCTTCATACATCGTACGGCATATATCATACGGCGTGCCGGAGCTGCATGCTGTCTGAAAAACGAAAAAGGCTGCTGCGTTCCTCCGTATCACGGCGGAATGCAGCAGCCTTGTCGCAGATCCGGAGCAAACCGGATCGCGGCGCATCAGGATTCATGGGAAGTACGGTTCCTGTCTTTGTATCTGTCCCAGGCATGCGTCGGGTCGTCGATCCCGAATTTCGCCGGGTCAAAGCAGGGGTCAAGTCCTTTCTTTTTCTGCTCTTCATAGTCAGCAAGAAGGGCGAAACCTTTTTTCGAGAGAATCAGGATGGCGATGATGTTCAGCCATGCCATGAGGCCGGCACCGGTATCTCCCATGGTCCAGATGACCTGGCCATCCATGAGGACGCCGGAGAAGCAGGAGAACAGGAAGATGAACCGGAAAATCCAGAGCGCGGCCTTGTTCCCGTGTGACAGGTAGTTCATGTTGGCTTCCGCCTCGTAATAGTATCCCATCAGGGAAGTGAACACGAACATCGTGAGAACACAGGCGAGCAGCTTGCCGCTCCAGGTTCCGCCGAAGACGCTGTTGAGTGCGTCCTGGACCCAGAGGACGCCGTACTGCACGCCGGGGATTCCTTCGGTGATCAGAGAGCCGTCTGCGGCTGAGACGTTGAAGAATCCGGTGAGAAGCATGATCAGTGCAGAAATCGTGCAGACCACCAGTGTGTCGATGTAGACGGAGAGCGCCTGAATCAGGCCCTGCTTCGCCGGATGGGAGCACTCAGCAGCGGCGGAGACAATGGCGCCGGATCCCTGGCCGGCTTCGTTGGAGTAAACACCGCGTTTGACGCCCCAGGCAATAGCGGAGCCAAGAATGCCGCCGTAAATGGCGTTTGCGCCGAATGCCGAGGAGAAAATCAGGCCGAACACTCCGGGTACTTTCGCGACATTGAGAACGATGACGGCGATGCCGAGAATCAGGTAGATCACGCACATGATCGGCGAGAGGTACTCCGCGACGCTGGCGATTCGGCCGATGCCGCCGCAGATGACAAGGGCGAGCAGGAGGACAGCGACGACAGCCACCGCTACACTGCTTAAGCCGAACGCCTCGTGGAAGGTCGATGCGATCGAATTGATGTGCACGCCGGGCATCAGGATTCCAGGCCCGAGCAGCGTCGCGATGGCGAACGCCACCGCATAAGGCTTGCAGTGAATCGCCTGCTCAATGAAGTAGGCGGGACCGCCGATGTACTCGCCGTCCGTTTTTTTTCTCTTGTAAGCCTGGGCCAGCGCCGACTCCATGAAGGCAGAAGCTGCGCCGATCAGCGCAAGAATCCACATCCAGAAGATGGCTCCGGGGCCTCCGAAGAAGAGTGCGGTCGCGACACCGGCGATATTGCCCATGCCGACGCGGGAACCGACGGTTGTGGCAAATGCCTGAAACGGCGTGATGCCGGAATCGGACTTTTCTCCGTGGACCAGCAGACGGTTCATGTCGCGAATGAGCCGTATCTGCGGAAATTTCATCCGGATGGAGAACCAGAGTCCGGCGATGAGACAGAGGGCCACAAGCGGTGTGGACCAGACGTAAGTATTGACGGCGTTCATCAGTTTGATAAAAGCATCCATTTTCTCGAATCAGCTCCTTGCATTCTATAGGGAAAGGAACGGTTTTTCCCTGACTGCGGAGCAGGTGAAGACCTGCGTCCGCGGCAGCTGATCTGCACTGGTACCGGTTTCTGTTGTGTCTGACAGAAGTATCCCCGATATTGCCAGCGGAATCCAGATACAAAATTGATATTTCCTTTACGAATCTTGACCGGACGCGCTCGAATGATCAAAATCCGGGGGAAAAGTGCAGATTCTGATCATAGGACCGGGACAGATCCCGCAGCATAATGAGGGCAGACACCGGGGAACGGCCGGTGAGAGATCTGCAGAATACTGGTACGGACACGCAGCACACAGATATTTGCCAGGAATGATTTGCCAAGGAGGCACCGATTATGTTAAAGGTAACAAGACAGACGGATCCGGTTCTGGCCGGACTGCTCGACGAGGAACTCAGCCGTCAGGAGCACAACATTGAGATGATTGCTTCTGAGAGCACGGCGCCGCTCGCCGTCATGGAGCTGACCGGCAGCGTCTTCACGAACAAGACGCTCGAGGGATATCCGGGGAACCGCTTTCAGGCGGGGTCAGAGGTTGCGGACAAGGTAGAGCGGCTCGCCGTGGAGAGGGCAATGGATCTGTTCCACGCCGAGCATGCGAACATTCAGACGTATTCCGGCTCGACAGCGAACTACAGCGTCTACGCTTCCATCTTAAAGCCCGGAGACAAGGTGCTGAGCATGCGGCTGGACCAGGGCGGTCACCTGACACATGGGTCGCCTGCGAACTGGGTCAGCAGGTTCTATCACTTCGACTTCTACGCGATGGATCCGGAGACGGAATTGATCGATTATGATAAACTGGAGGAAAAGGCGAAAGAATTTCAGCCGAAGCTGATCGTTGCCGGAGCCTCGTCCTACTCCCGCCTGATTGATTATAAGAGAATTGGTGAGATCGCGCAGGAAGTCGGCGCGTACTTCATGGTCGATATGGCACACGTCGCCGGCCTGGTCGCGGCCGAGGTGATTCCGAGCCCGATCCCTTATGCGGATTTTGTCTCCTCTTCGACGACGAAGACCTTCTGCAGCGCGCGAAGCGGCATGGTCTTCTGCAAAGAGAAGTACGCAAAGATGCTCGACAAGGGAACCTTCCCGGGGGCGATCGGATCGATTCAGCTGCACACGATGGCTGCGAAATGCTGGTCGTTCCGCTATGCGAAGACTGAGGAGTTCCGCGCCACGATGCAGCAGGTCGTGAAGAATGCGCAGTGCCTGGCGGAGGAACTGACAAAGTACGGATTCCGGATCGTCAGCGGCGGCACCGACAATCATCTGCTCGTCGCGGATCTGCGCAGCAAGCACATCAATGGCCGGGATTTCCAGAACGCGCTGGATTCCGTCGGCATCACCGTCAACAAGAACATGATTCCGTTTGACCCGGAGAAGCCGTCCGTAACGAGCGGTGTCCGGATCGGCACCACGGCCGTCACGCAGCGACATCTGAAGGAGCCGGAGATGAAACGCATTGCGGCGATCATGAACCGCGTCGCCGAGGCGCCTTCGGACGAGGCGAATCTCGCGGCCTGCCGAAAGGATGCGCAGGAACTGATCGCAGCGTTTCCGCTG
Organism: uncultured Lachnospiraceae bacterium; assembly: GCA_902796405.1. Taxonomy (GTDB): domain Bacteria; phylum Bacillota; class Clostridia; order Lachnospirales; family Lachnospiraceae; genus UBA3305. Next base: position 5,634 of record CADBOY010000096.1, read on the forward strand.
TATCCTGCCGGTTCGTTCGACGACTGACCGCCGCACCGGCGGAAAAGGGCGGGAGCTCCGGAGGGAAGCTCCCGCCCTTTTGGCGACAGATTTGCCTCTTCCGCCGGGAGGGGCAGCTTCCGGCGGAGGACGGCTTTCCGCGCGGCGGTGAGGCCCGTCGGGGAGGCATATGATGAAGATACAGAAAACGGACTGGGGAAGAATCCGCTGGGATGATATTCCCGGGGAAAA
>CADBOY010000097.1 GCA_902796405.1 uncultured Lachnospiraceae bacterium
ACACGGGCATTCAGCACGGAACGGTCACCGTGCTCTGCGGCAGCGAGAGCTTTGAAGTCACAACCTACCGCATCGACGGCGCCTACGAGGACGGCCGTCATCCGAAGGAGGTTTCCTTCACGAAGTCTCTCCGTGAGGATCTGAAGCGCCGCGACTTTACGATCAATGCCATGGCCTACGCCCCGGAAGAAGGGCTGATTGACCTCTACGGCGGCGTTCAGGATCTTGCATCCCATGTCATCCGCGCCGTCGGGATCCCGGCAGAACGGTTTCAGGAAGACGCCCTGCGCATTCTCCGCGCCGTCCGCTTCGCCGCGCAGCTGAATTTTTCCATCGAAGCACAGACACTCACCGCTATCAGCGATTTTGCCTCCCGCCTTCAGATGATCAGCCAGGAGCGCATCCGGGTCGAGCTCGACAAGCTCCTGTGCTCGGATCATCCGGAACAGTTCCTGACCTTGTGGCACACCGGAATTACCGCCATCCTGTTCCCGGAATTCGACCGCATGATGGAGATTCCGCAGAACAATCCCTGGCACCGCCTGAATGTCGGCCAGCACACCATGGAAGTCGTGAAGGCAATCCCGGCCGATTCCGTTCTGCGATGGACGGCGCTCCTGCACGATGTCGGCAAACTGGAGACACGCACTACCGATGAACGGGGAATCGACCATTTCTATCACCATGGCGCGCGGAGCGCGGAATTTGCCCGCCGCTACCTGCGCAGCCTTCGATTCGACAATGCCACCGTGGACCGCGTCACTCTGCTGGTGCGCTGGCATGACGTGCACTTCGACGGGTCAGCCAAAAATGTGCGGAAGATCATGAACCGCGTCGGGCCGGAGAATTTCCCGGATCTGCTCGACGTAAAGCGCGCGGACGCTCTCGCCAAGAGCCTCTTCGCGCAGCAGCAGCTCCTTCCGCAGTATGAACAGGTAGCGCAGCTGTATCAGAACATCCGGACAGAAGGCCAGTGCACCACACTGAAGGAACTTGCGGTCAGCGGCAAAGACCTGATTGATGCTGGCATGAAGCCGGGGAAAGAACTCGGCGAGATGCTTCAGAAGCTGCTTGCTCTGGTCCTGGATGACCCGAACAAAAACCAGAGAGACATCCTGCTCTCGGAAGCGCAGAGAATCCGCAAAAACACAGCAGAATAAGGGAACGCCCGCAGGCGTTCCCCATTCACTGATTCGGCCCGTCTTTTCACTCATTTGAATTTCTCTCCTCTGTGATCCCTCCGACATACCATTCTGCTGAGATTTCCTGCTCTGTACTAAAATTTCCGACTTCACAGACATAAAACGAGGCTGCCCTTTCGGACAGCCTCTATAAGGAATTGTATGAGAATTACCGTCTTGCTCTGTTGTAGTTGATCAGGCAACCGTCGGTGATGATCTCTCTCTCCTCGTCGGTCAGCTCACCAAGGCGGACATCGAATTCCTTCATGCCTGCCGCGGTAACCGCATAGGCCTTGATCACTTCATCCTTGTTCAGGATTGCCTTACGGACACCAGGGATGAATACATAGTCGCCGAGTGCGAAAGGCAGATTCTTGTCGTCACCATCATACAGGAAAGGCATCATGCCCCAGTTGATGAGGTTCGAACGATATCTCTTCGTCGCATACTCATGCGCAATGTTTGCCCAGGCACCGAGTACCTTCTGGCAGGAAGCAGCCTGCTCACGGGCAGAGCCATCGCCAGGCTTTACGGCGTAGATTGTGGAACCGATCGTGGTCTTCATCGGATCGACGTTCGGGAACTGCTTCTTCACGGTCTCGTAAGCAGCCGCGAATCCAGCATCTTCCATCGGGCTCTTGCCTTCCAGACGTGCCTTCTCAACCTTCTGCACTTCCTTGGCATTTCCAACATAAGCCGGATCCTTGCGGCTCAGTGTGAACTCAGCAAGGCCAAGCGGGTTGGAACGATAGGAAGAGGTCTCGCCGGAAGGAATCAGCTCATCCGTTGTGGTAACCGGATCATGGATCTCGGAAACGACCTTCAGCATGACATCATCGGCAAGCGGCTCCATCTTCGGCCAAGGCTTGATGTTCGGTCCTTCGATGAGTTCCACTTCAGGATGCGGATGTCCAAGACCATTGTAGACACGGTTCTTGTAGATCTCGGCATCGAAGTAGTATCTCGGATTCGTGAACTCGCCGTCGAAGGTCTCGGCGGAAGTCAGGAAGCCCTTGTTGGCTGCCGTTGCCGCGATGGAACGTGCATCCATCAGTGCGACGGAAGCGATCTGACCGTTCTGAACCTTCGAACCTTCGCGGTTCGGGAAGTTTCTGGTCGCATGACGAATCGAGAACGCATTGTTGGCAGGCGTATCGCCGGCTCCGAAGCAAGGTCCGCAGAATGCGGTCTTCAGGATTGCGCCGGTCTCGAGGATCTGAGCGGCACGGCCGTTCTTGATCAGCTCCATGTAGATCGGAACCGAAGCCGGATATACGCTCATCGTGAACTTCTCGGAACCAATGTAGTGACCCTTCAGGATATCTGCTGCTGCGCAGATGTTCTCAAAGCCGCCGCCGGCACATCCGGCGATCAGACCCTGATCCACATACAGCTTGCCGTCAACGATCTTGTCCTGCAGCGAGAAGTTGATCTTGTCGCCGAAGGAAACCTTTGCTCTCTCCTCAACATCGTGCAGCATCTCGGGAAGGTTCTGGTTGACGAAGTCAATCTCATAGCCTTTGCTCGGATGGAACGGCATAGCGATCATCGGCTTGATCTTCGCCAGGTCGATCTCGACAACACCGTCATAGTAGGCAACAGGTGCCGGATTGAGTTCCTTGTAGTCTTCCGGTCTCTGATGAATATCATACCAGTCTTTGATCTTGTCATCGGTGCACCAGATCGAGGACAGGCAGGTGGTCTCTGTCGTCATGACATCGATACCGATCCGGTAATCCGCGGACAGGTTGTGAACGCCAGGTCCGACAAATTCTAGAACCTTGTTCTTCACATAGCCGCAGTCGAATGTCGCCGTAACAAGAGCGATGGCAACGTCCTGAGGGCCGACACCCTTGCGAGGAGCATTCTTCAGATAAACCGCGATGACCTGCGGTCTCTTGATATCATAGGTCTGGCCGAGCAGCTGCTTTGCCAGCTCGCCGCCGCCTTCGCCCATTGCCATGGTGCCGAGTGCGCCGTAGCGGGTATGGGAGTCAGATCCGAGGATCATCCGGCCGCCGCCAGCGAGCATCTCACGGGCGAACTGATGAATAACTGCCTGGTGAGGGGGTACGAACATTCCGCCGTACTTCTTCGCTGCGGTGAGACCGAAGATATGGTCATCCTCGTTGATAGTTCCACCAACAGCACAGAGGGAGTTATGGCAGCAGGTCAGCACATAGTCCAGCGGGAACTCGGTCATGCCCGAAGCTCTTGCTGTCTGGATAATGCCGACATATGTGATGTCGTGCGAGGTCATCTTATCGAACTTGATCTTCAGATTCTCGTCATCTCCGGACGTGTTGTGAGCAGTCAGGATGCCATAGGCCATGGTTCCTTTTCTGGCAGCTTCCTTATCGGGCTCCTTTCCGGTCTTGGCCTTGACCGCGGCATTTACATCGCCGGTGTCCTCGACAAGATCGACGCCATTGATAAGATATGCGCCATTCTCATACAATTTCATTGGTCTTTCCTCCTTCTTGAACCGATCGTTTCCATCGATTCCAGTCATTGCGATTATGATATAATTCCCGTATGAAGTCAAGGCAGGGCAGTCATTTCTTCGTTATATTTAGTGTCATTTGTCTGCACTTATGAAAAATAAGATCTACATTTTATATTTATATCTGGATATATGCTATAGATTTATAAATAACTGCCAGCCGTCTTCTGGCCTCATTTATCCTGTGGGACCTTCTCTGTCATTCCTGCTGCCGGAAAGATCAGACGGACGCGGAACATGTCTTCATCCGGGAACAGCTCGAATTTTCCACCCAGCTGTTCGGTCATGCTCTTGGCGATCGCCAGTCCCAGTCCGCTTCCCTCTGTGCTGCGTGAGCTGTCGCCGCGCACGAATCTTTCCTCAAGCCGTTCAGCGGAAAGCTTCAGCGGCTGTGCGGACACGTTCTTCATCGTGAAGACGTAGTTCTTCGCGGTCTCCTGCAGCTCCACGAGGACCGGCGTCTCTTCCTGCGCATATTTGCAGACATTGGTGTAGAGATTGTCCAGCACTCTCCAGACGAGCTTGCCATCGGCGATGATATATGCCGGATGATCCGTCATGCGAAGAACCGGCGTCAGTTTTTTCTCCGTGAGCCGGTCCTGAAACTCTCCCTGCACCTGATATACCATCTGCACCATATCAATGCGCTGCCACTGAATGTTCAGGTCGCCGGATGCCGCCCGGCTCGCGTCCATAAGCTCTTCGGCCATCGTCTTGAGGCGCATGGCCTTCTCGTCGAGGATCCGCAGATATTCCTGCACGCGCGGATTCTGGATGTTCTCCCGGCGGATCAGATCCACATAGCTGATGATGGAGGTCAGCGGTGTTCTCAGATCATGCGACACGTTCGCAATCAGTTCAGTCCGCGCGCGTTCTTCACTCGTCCTCTCCCGCACCGCATTCTCCAGGCTGTCATCCAGTGCATTCACGGTCTCTGCCAGACGCCGGTTCCGGCCGGACATCTTCTCAGAATCCAGCTTTGTTCCTACCTCCCCCTCTGTGAGGCTCCGCACCCGCTCATAGATTTTCCTCTTCTGTTCTGCTTCATGCGAAGTGTGCAGCAGAATGGCGGCTGCAGCCAAGGCAAGGACAAGGAACATCGCCGCTCCCGCAGCAACATTTCCTCTTTCTGCCAGCGCGCCGCCGCACGCAGCAAGTCCGGTAACTCCCAGAATCCGAAGCAGCGCCCGAAGCACGCTCCGCCCGGTCGTCCACCGGTCATTGCGGGTCTGATAGCCATCCCGTACGCTCTGCGCGCCCTGATACAGGAAGAAACTGCTGAGCAGTCTTCCGCTCCAATGACGCCTCAAAGTGGAGAGCACCGCAATCTCCGCCAGGAAAAATCCGAGGGAAAACAGAACGCAGCCGGCCGCGGCATCCGGCGCAGAATGCGCCTTCATCCCATAGCGAAATTCAACCCGGCTCCAGTATATAACGATGGCAGAAAGTATCGCGATAAAAATCAGCGACTCTGCGTACCACCGGTCAATTCCCTCCGGCACGGCAGCCGTATCCTCCTCATAAATGGTCTGCCGGTCAATCCACGCGATCCTGGCCAGCGACAGAATGAGCCCCAGAATCGTCAGAATGGCGAGCATGCCAAGCCCTCTGAGCGTGCGGGTGTACCGCTGATACTCATCCTGCAGCCAGTTATATCTTCCGCCTCCAGCATAAGTCGTGTCGACGGCAGCAAGAATCTCGTAGCTTCCCTCCGCCAGCAGATTGTTGCCGCGCAGCGTTTCCATGAGGCTGCGTCTGCGGCCTGACGGAAGATTGCCGACCGCGGTCTTCTGATCGGAAGAAATGATGGCGTATCTTCCATAGTTCGAAACCGATGTCCTCGTCAGCGCGCTGTCATTGGCCGAGAGCACTGCCCCCGACGACCCGCTGAGGATGATCCGGAAGTGAAAAGCTCCGCGCTCGTTACTCAGAATGCCCAGATACTTCTGGAGATCATAGTACTCCTCCAGCTGGCGGAGCAGAGAAAGCAAACTGGTCTCTTTGTCAATGGCTGCGTTCGTCGCGTTCAGATCCGAGGAGAATATAAGGGGAAAATCACCATTTTCCGCTTCGCTGCGATCGGCCCCACCGGTGGACACGCTGGCGGAAGTTCCGGGCAGGTGAGACGTTGTCCCGGATGCCCCCTCTCCGGCTGTACTTCCGGAATCCGTCCCAGCCCCACCTGTCGCATTCTTTACGGACAGGTGGTTCTGCGCGTCAAAGTAGATACCGATGGTCTGGCCGTAATCGATGGCATTCTTCAGCGTATAAGCCACCGTCTCTCCTTCTTCGTCCTTTCCCCGCAGTACCACCTTGTCAACATCCAGCCTGCCGTCTGTCTCGAATCGGTCCGCCAGGTTCGTATAACTGATGGCGTCACAGATATCCTGCGTAAACTGGCTGGCAAATGCCCGGGAATCCTCGAAGGAGTTCCCGGACGCGGCATCCCGGAAGGAGGCCTGACCGGACAGCCGGAATATCAGCGCACATAATCCCATCAGAAGAATATAAATTCCGACATGTATTCCGCGGAAAGCTGATCTCTCCGACTGTTTCATGAATCCGCCTTTCTGCCTTGCTGCTTCTTCAGTCCATGTTCTCCAGCTTATAACCGATTCCCCACACCACCTTCAGATACTGCGGTTCGCGGGGATTCACTTCGATCTTCTCACGGATATGCCGGATGTGAACGGCTACCGTGTTATCGACACCGATCGCCTCGGCTCCCCAGATCTGTTCGTAGATCTGATCAATCGTAAATACCTTGCCGACATTCTGGATCAGAAACAGGAGAATCCGGTATTCGATCGGCGTCAGTTTCACCGGCCTGCCGTCCATCGTAACTTCCTTCTTCTCATCATCAACCATGAGATCTCCCGTCCGGAAGATGTGATCATTTTTCACCATGGCCCCCAGCTGAGTGTAGCGGCGCAGCTGGGATTTGACGCGCGCGATAAGCTCCAGCGGGCTGAACGGTTTCGTGATATAATCATCCGCTCCGGCATTCAGCCCAAGAATCTTGTCCGCATCGGCGGACCGCGCGGAAAGAAGGATGATCGGAGCGCGGGAGAATTCCCGGATCTGATGCGTCGCCCGCATACCATCGAGCTTGGGCATCATGATGTCGAGAATGATCAGTTGAACTTCTTCTTTTTTCAGCACCTCAATGGCCTCATCCCCATCATATGCTTTCAGGACCCGGTATCCTTCCTGCGCCAGATAAATCTCGATCGCCTCCACAATCTCCCGGTCATCATCGCACACAAGAATCGTCTGCATATTAGAACCTCCCAATATCAATCACTGCCAGGTTAAGTGTAATGCATCGCCGCACGGCTTTCCATGAAAAAATGCAGAATAATTTCTTAATTTCGAGCCTGAAAAAACCAGGAACGCGCCCTCCCATTGCGGCGATAGCGGAGGGTATCCGCAGTCGTCATGATCCATTCAGAATATAAATCCGGCAGGAAGCTCCGTATTTGAAAATATTGTGAGTTTTTCCTCTTTTGTGTTAGAATAATAGAAAAATAGTCGTTCTGCTGCGCATCCGCAGAATGCGATTCAGAACCGCTTTGGATTTCTGAATGAGAACAAACGCATCGTATGTTTCTTTGATGTGGAGAAAGAAGGTGCCCCATGACACTGGCGGCCATACAGCTTGATGATGATCTGCTCGTAGAGCGGTTCATGAGCAATGATCATTCTGCCCCGGACCATCCCTATCCCCGGATGCCATTTTTTACCTTCTGGCTGGATTTCCACCAGTTTCTGGAAGATCAGGTGCCCTGGCACAAACACAGGGAATTTGAATGGATCTGCGTAAAGAAGGGCCGGCTTGCCGTAAAGACGGGAAAGAGCAGCCTGATCCTGTCGCCTGGTGATCTGTGCATGATCAACGCCTACACGCTGCATCAGCTGGCGCCCGAACAGCCGGACGAGGACACGGTCATCCAGTCCTGGTTTGCCGTCCCGGAATTCATCAGCGGCACGGTCGGCAGCGCCATTGATTCCAAATACGTCAGTCCGGTCATGAAGCGGCATGAGATTGATCTGGTCGCCTTTCTGAAGAACAACTCTGCCAATATGTCAATCTGTCAGGACCTCGATGCGGCAGAAAACATTGTAAATCAGGAAGGATTCGGCTATGAGCTGGATCTTCGGAACTGTCTGTCCCGGATCTGGAAGCATGTCATTCTCGCAGTTCGGCCGCAGTTGAATCAGAGGCGCACGATCAGCGACCGCAACGAAGAACGGATGCAGACCATGCTCACCTTTATTCAGAAAAACTACCGGCAGCCGATCGACTTGCAGGCTATCGCGGACTCCGCGATGATCAGCGAGCGCGAATGCTTCCGGTGTTTCCGCAGTACGCTCGGCGTTACACCGATCAATTATCTGCAGAATTACCGGATCCGCATGGCGGCGCGCCGACTGGTCGAAACCGACGACACTGTGATTGAAATCAGTGAATCCGTTGGGTTCAATGACAACAGTTACTTCGGGAGGGTCTTTCGGAAATACATGCACTGTACGCCCAGCGATTTCCGCCGCCGGCACAGTGATCTGCTCACTTAGGAGATCACACGCAGGATATTCTGATCAGTCAATGTTTCTGATCGGTCAATGTTCCTGATCAGTTAATGTTACTGATCAGTTAATGTTACTGATCGGTTAATGTTACTGATCGGTTAATGTTACTGATCGGTCAAATGTTCCTGATCAGTCAAATGTTCAAAGATACTGGTAAACAAAAACTTCCGGAAGCAGATGCTTCCGGAAGTTTTTGATAAGAGGCGACACTCGGATTTGAACCGGGGATATAGGTGTTGCAGACCTTTGCCTTACCACTTGGCCATGTCGCCATATATAAGTGACTCCAACGGGATTTGAACCCATGTTACCGCC
>CADBOY010000098.1 GCA_902796405.1 uncultured Lachnospiraceae bacterium
GCTGATTCTGCTCGGCCTGTTCTGCGGTGTTTATCCGAATCTGAGGTGGCTGGCGATCTTCTTCCCGCTCGCCGTTCTTCTGGTGCTGACCTTTGGCGTCAGCATGGTTCTGGCGACGGTAGCGGTATTCTTCCGGGATATGGAGTATCTGTGGGACGTTCTCCTGATGGTTATCATGTACACCTGCGCGATTTTCTATTATCCGACTCGTCTCTTAAAGAGCGGATATTCCTGGGTCCTCACACTGAATCCGGTGTACGGTGTCATCGTCAACGCGAGACATATCATCTTCGCGGAAGCCTTTGAATGGAACCGCATGATCTATTCCATTGTATTCTCCATTGTCGTTTTGATCATCGGAATCATCGTGTTCCAGAAGAATCAGGATCAGTTTATTCTCTATATCTAAGAGGAAGCATCACAGTGCTTCCAGGCTGACGTCCATGCAGGGGCAGGAATGCCGCTGGACCGGCGGTCCGGAAACCGTCAGTTTGAAACATATTTTCGGGAGTTTGTATTATGGGAAATTGTGCACTCAAGGTTGACCACGTGAGCATCAAGTTCAATTTAAGCTCAGAGAAGGTGGACAGTCTGAAGGAGTATGTGCTCAAATCCATCAAGCACCAGATCTCCTACGATGAGTTCTGGGCTCTCCGCGACATCAACTTCTCTCTGGAGCGGGGAGACCGGCTCGGCATCCTGGGAATGAACGGCGCAGGAAAAAGTACCCTCCTGAAGGTCATCGCAGGAGTGTTCAAGCCGACGCGGGGAACCGTGGAGCGCCACGGACGTCTGGTTCCGCTACTGGAACTGGGAGCCGGCTTTGACCGCCAGTACACCGGCCGCGAGAACATCTACCTCTATGGATCGGTGCTGGGTTATAAGAAGGATTTCATTGACGCCAAATACAATGACATCGTGGAGTTCTCCGGGCTGGAGAAATTCATCGATGTCCCGCTGAAGAACTATTCCTCCGGTATGAAGAGCCGCCTGGGGTTCTCGATTGCGACGGTGGTGGAGCCGGAGATCCTGATTCTGGATGAGGTGCTCTCCGTCGGCGACGCGAAGTTCCGGAAGAAGAGTGAACAGCGGATTTTGGATATGTTCAGTTCCAAGGTAACGGTGTTGTTCGTCTCGCATAACCTGAGGCAGGTGGAGCGGATCTGCAACAAGGCGATCATTCTCGACCACGGTCAGATTGTGGCGGCCGGAGGCATCGAGGAGGTCGCTCCGCTCTATGCGACCATGCTGGAGATGTGACCGTCCGGGAGATCTGGCCGGGCCGGAAACGGCATCATGCGAAGAGGCAGCCGTGCGGGAGACATGGCGATGCCAGGGAACAAGGTCCGATGTCTGTGCACATGGGGCAAAGAGGCGCCAGGGCAGCGTCAAAAGCAGCATCAAAGCAGCAATGAATGGGGCAGCGGATGGGGTGTGGCGATGCCGGGATGTCCGTGAATGAGACGTCGAAGAGGAGCCGGCTTTGCCGCATCTGTTTCGGCAAAGAGGGCAGGCGGTGAATATCCGATGAACACTCAGACAATCACAGGGAAAGAGGAGCGCTCTGCCAAGTGGGACAATGTGAAAGCGCTGATGATCATTCTGGTGGTCGTCGGCCATTTTCTGTTCTATGTGGTGGATGATTCTGCGGCACTTCAAAGGCTCTACTTCTTCATTCATCTCTTTCATATGCCGGTTTTTGTCTTCCTGTCCGGACTCTTTGCCGGACGGACCGTGGACACAGGGCACCGGCTGGCGCAGAAGGTCGTGGGATTTATCGTCCTCGGGTATCTGCTGAATTTCGTCAATATCTCGGTCAAGCTGGCATACGGCCATTTTGACAAGCTGCGTTTCTTCTATGAGGGAGGGCTTGCGTGGTATCTCTTCGCGCTGGCGTTCTGGCTGCTGCTCACATGGCTGCTCCGGAACTTCAACCGGCGCGCGCTTCTGGTCTTCTCCGTGATCTTTGCCCTGTTTGCCGGGTATGACAAGTCCATCGGTACGCTGCTGACTCTGTCGCGCGCGATCTGTTTTTATCCGTTCTTCCTGCTCGGCGTTCTGACGGACCGCAGGAGGCTGGAACAGCTGGAGCACGGGGAGCGCGGCACTGCGGGAAAGATTCTGTCCGCTCTGCTGCTGATCCTGACTGCGCTTCTGATCTGGCGGCACTATGGCGGACTTGCGCCTTACCTTGAGATCCTCAAGGGCTGGCACACGTATTTTCTCCTGGAGGAACCGGCGGTTCCTCTTCACGGTCTCTTCTACCGGGCAGCATGGTACGCGGCAGCCGCCCTGGCGGGCGGAGCGGTGATCTGGCTGACGCCGGCGAGGCGGAGCGCTCTCTCCGCGATGGGCAGCCGGACGCTGCAGATTTACCTGCTGCACCGGCCGGTCCTGTATCTGCTGAAATACAATGGATGGCTGGAATGGCTGGAGCGGATCTGGCCGGCGCACTGGCATGTTCTCTATCTGCTGAGTGCGGTTGTACTTGCCGTTATTCTGGCTCTGCCGGTCTTTGAAATTCCTATCCAGTGGTTCTGGCGGACGATCGGAGAAATATCGAAGGAGGAGAAGCCGTCCTGAGAAGGCGAAGAAGAAATCCTGAGAAAACGAGGAAAAAATCCTGAGTTGCCGGAGAAGAAATCCTGAGAAAACGGAAAAGATAACTGGAGAAAACAGAGAGGCCGTCCTGAGAAGACGGAGATGACATTCTGAGAGAGCAGAAATGCAATTCCGAGAGAGCGGAGATGATATACCGATGGGGCGGAAAATGACAATCTGATAAAACGATAAGAGGGATCCGGAAACCGGATCCCTCTTATCGTCTGCGCGTCGGATCAGCCACCGCATGCGCTGCGCGGCTATTCACACCGCACTTTTCTGTCATCTTTGCTGCTTCTGCAGTCATCGCATGCGGTTATTCACCGGCTTCGATCGCACCCTCCGGGTCGTCGTCCTCGGCGGAATTCGGATCCGGGAGATAGATGCGCACATATTCAATATGGTTGTTCTCGACCTTCTCGGCGACCAGTCTCACATTGCCCTGTCCCGTGCAGCTCTCGCCGGGATTCGGGAAATGGTCCAGCATCCCGATCATGTAGCCGCCGATGGAGTCATAGTCTTCACTCTCCAGATGCGTGCCGATCCGGTCGTTGAGATCATCGAGCTTGTAGGATCCTTCGACTAGGTATTCGCGGTCGCTGATCTTCTGCAGCTCCATGAGCTCCTGCTCATCGTACTCATCACGGATGTCACCGACAATCTCCTCAACGATGTCCTCTACCGTGATGATGCCAACGGTGTCGCCGTATTCGTCGAGCACAATCGACATGGTGATGCGGTCGTGCCGCATCTCGCGGAAGAGCTCATTCGTGTTCTTGAATTCGTGCGTGTAGTAGGGCTCACGCATGAAGTGACGAATGGAGAACTCGGAGCTGTGATCGTAGAGGATCAGATCCTTCATGTTCATGATGCCGATGACGTGATCCGGGTTGCCCTCATAGACCGGAAGGCGGGTGAACCGTTCTTCCCGGAAGACATCCATCAGCTCTTCGTAGGATGCCTCAACATCGACAAAGACGACATCCACGCGGGGAACCATGACGTTACAGACCTGTGAGTCGCCGAGATCCACCACGTTGTTGATCATCTCTTTTTCATCGGACTCGATGACGCCTTCTTCGTGGCTGACTTCGACGATGGTCCGAAGCTCGTCCTCCGTCATGGAATCCTCCCGCTTGTCGGGATCGATCCGCCGGATCCGGAGAATGAGACGGGCAAGCTTGTTGATCACGAAGATCAGGGGAGTCAGTACCGTCATGCACCAGCTGACCGGCTTGGCGTACCGAAGAGCGATCTTCTCCGAACGGAGCGTCGCCATGGTTTTCGGGGTAATCTCACCGAAGAGCAGTACGACGAAAGTGAGGACGCCGGTTCCGATCGCAACGGCGTGGCCGCCGAAGCGTGAGGTCAGGACAGTGGTCAAAGCAGATGCGGTCAGGTTCACGATGTTGTTGCCGATCAGAATGGCTGTCAGCATCTTATCCTGATGATCCAGAATCTGCAGCACGAGCCTGGCGCGTGCATTTCCGTCATCGGCCAGAGCCCGGAGACGGTGACGGTTTACCGCGGTCATGGCGGTCTCCACACTCGAGAAGAATGAGGAGAGATATAGTAAAATGATGATAATCAGTAACAAATATATGTCACTTGGGTCCAAAATTCTATCACACTCCCATTGGGCCGATCAGAGCTTTCCCGGCGCCATGTGATTCCTTTTCCCGCCGGAGACAGATGTCAGATGGCTGCCGCCGGCCGGATGCGCCCGGAAAGAGCGGCCGAACCCACGGCCGCAGAACAAAATGTATTAAAAATAATATTACCCGATCTGAAAAAACCTGTCAATGAGGAATACCGGTCTCGCTGGTGCGGTATGGTAAATGCGGAGGCATGTGGTATGGGATACGGGATACAAAGTGTCACGATGCGGCATCCGGGGGAGCCGTTCACAATTTCCGGCGGGGGTGGTATGATAAAAGTAGTATACTTTCGCGGCAGAGCAGATGATGGTCCGATGCCGAACAGGACAGGTGAGAGAGATGGGAGTCACAGAGGAGATCCGGTTCCGCGCCAGACAGGGCGCCAAGAGTTTTCTGCAGAACGTGGTTCTGCAGTCAGAGTATGAGCGCTGGAGAGACCGGGCGGTGGATCCGCATCGGGTGATCTTTGCGGATGCCCATCATGACCGCCGCCCGGAGAGCATGGACCGCCTGACGGAGGCGATGGAAGGAACGGAGTTTCACGCGCGAGAATTCTACTGCGATTTCGGAGGACTGACGGCCCGGCAGCAGCTGCGCGCATCACTCGACTTCATGCGTCTGTACGCGCAGGCCGGGACTGTGGTGCTATGCGACAATTTCCTGCCGGCCTCTTCCTGCCGGAAGAAGCCGGAGACCCGGGTGATTCAGCTCTGGCACGGTCCGGGGGCATTCAAGAAGTTCGGATATGACGCCGAGGAGGACATCCCTCCATACTATCGGGGCAACGTGTACCGCAATTACAGCCTCGTGACGGTGAGCGGCCCGGCCTGCGTGGCGCCGTTCCGCAGTGCGATGCGCCAGCCGGAAGGGGTTGTCCGCCCGCTCGGCATCAGCCGCATGGACCGGTGCTTTGAGCCGGGATATCGGGAGGCATGCCGGCAGGAGTTCGAAGAGGCTTATCCGCAGGCCCGCGGGAAGAAAGTTCTCCTGTGGGCACCGACATTTCGCGGAAATGCGGGCAATCCGAGGCTGGTTGGGCTGGAGAGCATCGAGCGGCTGGGACGGCAGCTCGGAGACCGCTGGGTGGTGATTCCCAGCGTGCATCCGCATCTGGTGCGGCACCTGAACCGGGAGGATCTGCGGGCGAAGATGCCGACAGAGCGGATCATCCCGGAGGCGGATGTCTTCATCACGGATTACTCATCGGTGATGTATGATGCATGCCTGTTTCACCGGAAGATGCTGCTGTTTGCGCCGGATCTGCCGGAATTTCTCGCGGAGCGGGGGTGCTACCTGGATCTTCGGGAGTTCCCGGGAGAGATCGTGACAGACGGCGCGGATCTGGCCGGCGCCGTACTCAGAACAGAAGAAAACTATGATTTTCAGAAGCAGGAGGAGTTCCGGAAGGCGTATCTGTCGGCGTGCGACGGGCATGCGACGGACCGGATTCTCGCCTGCATCCGGTCGCAGCGAGGAAGATAGCGCGCTTATCTGAGCCAGAGCGTGGAATCCTGCTTTGTGGACGGAAGATCGCGGCGCGGAAGATGGCGCTTGCCTGATCCGGAGCGGCGGACAAGTCTGCCTATAAGTCAGAGAGGAAGAAGGAGAAGAATTCCAGGATGAACAGCAATGTATATGGCGTGATCCTTGCCGGGGGCATCGGAACACGTATGGGCAATGTGGAGAAGCCGAAGCAGTATCTTGAGCTGCGCGGCAAACCAGTGATCGTCTATACGATTGAAAAATTCGCGGTCTGCCCGGATTTTGAGCGGATTATCGTGCTCTGCCCCCGCCAGTGGGTGCGGCACACGGAAGATCTGACTGCCCGGTATCTTCCGGATGTGCGGAACATCGACGTCATTCCGGGAGGGAGTACGCGGAATGAGACCATCATGAACAGCATCGATCACATTGAAGCGCGCTACGGTCTGGATGAGGAGACGATCATCGTTACCCACGATGCAGTGCGCCCGTTCGTGACCGGCCGGATCATCGAGGAGAACATCCGCTATGCCCGGGAAACCGGAGCCTGCGATACGGTGATACCGGCGACGGACACCATCGTCGCGAGCGAAGATCACGTCACGATCTCCCAGATCCCGGATCGCCGGAAGATGTATCAGGGCCAGACGCCGCAGTCCTTCCGCGCGAAGAAACTGCGCGAGGAATACCGCGCGCTGACCGAGGAGGAGCGGTCCGTGCTGACCGATGCGTGCAAGATCCTGGCGGTGCGGCACATCCCGGTGAGGCTGGTGGAGGGAGAGGTATTCAACATCAAGCTCACCTATCCGTATGACCTGCGGGTTGCGGAGAGCATTCTGGGAGGACAGGACGAATGCTGAATGCAGTCTACCGCCTGAAGGCGCCCCGCCAGTTCGAGATTGCCTTCGAGGACATTCCACTGGACCGGGGAGACATTATCGTCCGGCCGACCTGTCTCTCGATCTGCAATGCGGATCAGCGGTACTATCAGGGGACGAGACCGGAGAAGGTGCTCCGCGAAAAGCTTCCGATGGCGCTGATTCATGAGGGGACCGGAAGAGTGGTCCGGGATCCTTCCGGGGAATTCCTGCCCGGCGATGAGGTCGTGATGATTCCGAATCTGCCGGAGGAAGAGGACCCCGTAATTGCAGAAAATTACCGGAGAAGCAGCCATTTCCGCGGAAGCGGCACCGACGGCTTCCTGCAGGAATATGTTGCGACGAAGGCAGACCGTCTCATCCGACTTCCGGAAGGCATTGACCAGCATGTGGCGGCATTTACGGAACTCGTCTCCGTCAGCTGTCACGCTGTCGGCCGGTTTGAGCAATTCTCCCATTCACGGCGGAATGGTATCGGTGTCTGGGGGGATGGAAATCTCGGCTATATCACCTCGCTCCTTCTGAAGACTCTGCACCCGGAGACGAAGGTGGTTGTATTCGGGAAAAACCGCTATAAGCTTGCGGACTTTACCTTTGCCGATGAGACGTATCCCATTGACGAGATCCCGCAGGGGCTTGCGGTCGACCATGCCTTTGAGTGTGTCGGCGGCAATGGCTCGGAGAGCGCCATCGATCAGATCATCTCGGTCATTCGCCCGGAGGGGACGATCTCCCTTCTTGGCGTCTCTGAAAATCCACCGCGGATCAACACCCGCATGGTGCTGGAAAAGGGCCTGCGGATCTTCGGGAGCAGCCGCAGCGGACGGGAAGATTTTCTGCGGCTGATGGAGATCTACCGGGCGCATCCGGAGGTCCCGGACTATCTCGGAAACCTGGTGGGATCGGTGCTGACCGTCCGGACCATTGCGGATATCCGTGAGGCGTTCGAGACGGACATTCACAAGCTGATCGGGAAGACGATTCTGGTCTGGCAGGCGTGATCCGGAGAAGGCCGGATGCGGCAGGAGCGCGAGAAATACCGGAGCAGCTGACGGCCTGCGGTGGACGGCAAAGGAATGCAGGGAAGCGGCGGTGTGACCCGCCTGAAGGAAGAGATATGAACATTCGAACATGGGCGAAGCGGATTCTGATCCGCGGTTTCCTGCCGGTGTGGTACCGGATTGCCGCCCGCCGGCCAGTCCGTCAGAAGGCGGTATTCCTGGAGGTGCGATATCCGAAGATCACGGACAATCTGAGAATTCTGCGCCGCGCTTACCGAGGAAGGAAAGGCTGGCTTACCGAGGACGCCTTCCTCGGCGCCGGAGATAAGGGACCCTCCTGTCTCCTGCGGTGTCTGCGCGTCATCTGGCAGATCGCCGATGCGAAGCTGATCTTTGTGGATGAAAGCAGCAACGTCCTGGCAGCACTGCCGGTCCGGAATGACAGCCGGATCATTCAGACCTGGCATGCCTGCGGTGCCTTTAAGCGCTGGGGCTGCGCGCTGCCGGGCGGCGAAGAGGCCGCGGAATATTACCGCAGGTACGATCTGGTCACGGTGAGTGCGCCGGAAGTGGTGCCGAAGTACCAGGAATCCATGAATCAGCCGGATGGGGTGGTGGTTCCGCTCGGCGTAAGCCGTACGGACCGGTTTTTCAGTCCGATGTACCGGCGCAGGGCCACAGAGCGGGTGAGACGGAAGTACCCGCAGACGGCGGGAAGAAAGATCGTCCTGTATGCGCCGACATTTCGCGGCAACGTCGCCCGGGCGCAGAATCCCAGTCTTCCGGATCTGGCCCGGATGGCAGAGATGCTGCAGGGCGACTGCGTGATTCTGTATCAGAGCCACCCGGCGGTCCGGCAGCCGTCCCCGGTTCCTGCAGGGGCGGAGAATTTCTTCCTGCCGGTGAGCGGCATGACCACGGAAGATCTGCTCTGCGCGGCAGATCTGGTGATTACCGATTATTCATCGCTGATCTTCGAGTATTCCCTGCTGAACCGCCCGATGGCATTCTATGCGTATGATCTGGAAGAGTATGCGGAGGGACGTGGGTTCTATTATCCTTATGAAAGCTTCGTCCCCGGTCCGGTCTGCCGGAATACCGATGAACTGACAGCGGCGGTCCGGGCCGGACTTTCCGGCAGCTGGGACCGGGACAGACTGGCATCCTTTCGGGAGACATTCATGAGCGCCTGCGATGGGCACTCGACCCGCCGGATCATGAAGTATATTGAAGAGAATCTTTGAGTATGATATGATCTCAAAATGATATTCATGCCTCACGATATTGGTAAAAACGGCCTGCCGCGCGGGGAAATCTGGTGGCTGAACCTGCTGGTACTGCGCGGCCGAAAGGCCCTGCGTATTGCGTTTCTGGCCGCTGGCGGCAGAACCTGCCAGCATCATGCAGAACGGAAGAGGCATGAGGCGGTGAAACGTGCCGCAGCAGTAAGATGGCAGGAGAAGCCAGGGCGGGAAGGCCCCGTGTGCTGGAACATACTGCTGTCCGGGAGGATGGAGATGAGAGCAGAAGTCCGGAGCATTCGCTGGGAGCGGATCTGGATGCTGGTAGAAGTCGGCGTGACGGAGGCGGGAAGATGGCCGCGTCAGGAAGAAATCTCCGAGGAAGACTCTGCGGAAGTCCCTGTCTCCTTTGCTCTTGTATCCGCGGATGGATGTCAGTACGTTCCCTTGCGCGCGGGAAAATTTTCTTCAGCCCGTGGGCGTTCAGTGAGTACACCGTGCGCCCCTTTATGCGAGGGAAAAAACGATGTTTCCGGCGACGTGAAAAAGCCGGCTGGGTGCGGCGGCCTGCGCGCGGAGGAAGAGCCGGTGCAGAGCATCTGGCTCCTGCGGCTTAATATCACGAATCCCGGAGACGAGCGGTGTCTGGCAGCAGGCAGATATCTTCTTGCGGTTCGTTTGGGTGAGGAAGTGTGCTGCGCTGCGGCGCCGGCGGTGCTGGGATCAGCGGATCGCCGCTTTCTCTTCGGCAAGGGCAGAGAGGCTTATCAGGTGAGATTCGGCCGTGACGGAGAAAACCATCTGGTGGTGCGCTCCGGTGTGACGGCGGCAGACGGGACGCCTTCAGCGGGCGGAGATCTGAGCCCGCGCCAAAGGCTGATGCGGCGCGGACTGACCGCACTCTATCATCTGAGGCGCTCTGCCGGACCGCATGCGCTTCCCTTCCGGAAGAAGCGGATTCTGTATCTTTCCGAACAGAACGAAGATCTGGGCACAAATCTTACGGCGCTGCGCCAGAGAATCAGCGAGCGCGGTCTGCACGGAAAGTTCCGGGAGTGCGAATCCTGCCGGGTGACGGCGACGGACCGGCATCTGGGCCTGCGCAGCTGGGTTCGTACCATCTGCCGCCTTGCCGATGCCGACTATCTCTTCCTGGATGATCATGCGCCGGTTCTGGACTGGCTGGTCCTGGACAAGGACACGGTGATCACGCAGCTCTGGCATGGCGGAATCGGCTTCAAGGCGTCCGGCTACAGCCGCTGGGGCCGCACCGGCAGTCCCGCACCATATTCCTGCCACCGGCAGTATACCTATGGCATCTCAGGATCGGTGAAGACCAGAGGAGTGTTTGCGGAGATCTGGGGCCTGAACGAGAGCCGGATTCTGCCGGCCGGACTGCCCCGGATGGATCATTTCCTGGATGAGAGATACCGTGAGGAGAGGCGGGAGAAAGTCCGGGAGAAGTATCCCTGCTGCCGGGGCCGGAAGGTGATTCTGTTCGCGCCGACATATCGTGGGAAGAGTCGCCGGGACGCACACTATCCCTTCGACCGGATTGACTTCCGGGCGCTGGCGGAGACCTGCGGGGAAGACTGGTCGGTGCTGTTTCGCATGCATCCGTGGGTGAGCGATCCGGTCCCGATCCCGGAGGGCTTTGAAGACCGGTTCGCCGATGCCGGGGATGCAGAAGATATTGAGGATCTCTTCTGCGCGGCGGATCTTCTGATCACGGATTACTCCTCGGACATCTATGAGTATTCTCTCCTGGGACGGCCAATGCTCTTCTATGCCTTTGATGAGGAGGAGTACGCGGCGGACCGGGGATTTCATCTGGACTATGAGTCCTCTGCGCCCGGCCGGGTGTGCCGGACCTTTCCCGACCTGCTGGAAGCAGTCGGCAGGGAGGATTTTGAAGAAGAGAAGGCGGCGGCTTATCGGGAGCGCTGCTTTGACCATCCGGATTCTCATGCGGCGGACCGGGTCATCGACTGGGTTCTCCTGGGACAGATTCCGGAGAACATCCGCAGAGAACAGGACGCGGAGAATGCATTCAAACGGAGGATAAAACGGTGAATATTGCCATCATTTTCGCAGGAGGAAGCGGCGTGCGCATGGGCGCCGGCATTCCGAAGCAGTTTCTCGAGATCAACGGGAAGCCGGTCATCGTACACACGCTGCAGCTGTTCCAGTATCATCCGGAGATTGACAAGATCTATGTCGCGATCATTGCGGACTATCTGGATTATATGAAGGAACTCGTTCTCGACTATCGTCTGACGAAGGTCGTGAAGGTGCTGCCCGGAGGCAGCAGCGCACAGGATTCCATCTACCGGGCGCTCAAGGCGGCGGAAGCGGAGAACCCCGGTGACTCGGTTGTCCTGATTCATGACGGGGTGCGTCCGTTCATCTCCCGGGAGGTGATCTCGGACAATATTCGCTGCGTGCATGAGAAGGGCAATGCCATCACCTGCACGCCCTGCTTTGAGACGATTCTGATCAGCGAGGACGGAAATGCGGTGCAGGACGTGCCGCCGCGTCGTTTCGCGTATTCGGCACAGGCGCCGCAGAGCTTCTACCTGAAGGATATCCTCGCAGCGCACAATGCGGTTCGCGCGACAGAGAATGGCTATGACAACCTCGTGGATGCCTGCACGCTCATCCGCAGCCAGGGCATCGAGGCACATATGGTCGAGGGAAACCGCGGCAACATCAAGGTTACGACGCCCGAGGACGTCTATATGTTCCGCGCACTGCTGCAGTACCGGGAGAATGAAGAGGCGTTTGGACTCGGACTGACGGACCGGCTTGCGGGCCGGGTTCCGGCGCAGCCGAAGAACAGGAAGAACTGACGGAAGGTTCGGGAACGCTGTAGAAGATAAGGCTGCCTTCCGGGAAGCCCGTGGCCATCAAAGAGGCAAAGACGCCCGAAATGCCGGAGATCAGTGAAGGATGAAGAGAATATGACTGTTTCAGAAAGAAATCTGGAATCACCGGAGGATGAGATTCTCCAGGAGGATCTGGACCGGATCGCCGATCTGAATCTTCCGTATGAACAGATGGATGGTGCATCGGTGCTCGTGACCGGTGCGACGGGACTGGTGGGATCGGTGCTGGTCCGCGCGCTCGCCTGCATCGGACGGCGCCGCGGTCTGAAAATCCGCATTCTGCCGATGATCCGGAGCGAGGAGAAGGCGCGCCGGATCTTTGGGCCGCTGTGGGACCGGGCGGAGATCTGTCCGGTGACCGGTGACATGCGTGATCCCGTGACCCTGTCCGGCTCTGTGGATTATATCATTCACGGCGCCGGCGTTACTGCCTCGAAGGTCATGGTCACCCAACCGGCGGAAACCATCGATATCGCTCTGGCCGGGACGAGGAACGTGCTGGAGCTCGCGAAGGACAAGAAGGTGCGCAGCATGGTGTACCTGTCCTCCATGGAGGCATTCGGCCGTCCGGATCCTTCGCTTCCGGAGGTGAAGGAAGAGGATCTCGGTTCGATCGACCTTGCCAGTGTGAGAAGCTGCTATCCGGAGACCAAGCGGATGTGTGAGCTCATGTGCACCTGCCACGCGAAGGAATACGGCACACCGGTGAAGAGCGCCCGACTCGCGCAGACATTCGGCGCAGGTGTCTCCAAAGAGGAGGGGCGCGTCTTTGCGCAGTTTGCGAAGAGCGTCATCGACGGAAAGGATATCGTGCTTCACACGAAAGGCGAATCCTGGGGCAATTACTGCTACACCGCCGACGTGGCGGCAGGGATCTTCACTATCCTCCTGAAGGGAGAGAACGGCGAGACCTACACGGTCGCCAATCCGAAAGCCACCGCGCGCATCCGCGATATGGCGCAGATGGCAGCGGAGGAGCTTGCGGGCGGCGCGATCCGCGTCATCTATGACATCCCGGAGGATGCTCTGAAGTACGGCTACGCACCGGATGTCGTGATGCATCTGAATTCCGACAAGCTGCAGGCGCTCGGATGGAGACCGCAGCAGGATCTGCCGGACATGTACCGGAGGCTGATCGCCAGTTTCCGCACACAGGGATACGGAATATCTTGAGACAGGAGATTCTATGAAGCTGACAGTAGTCTGGATTGCCAGAGATTCGGCAAAAGAGAACAAGAAGACGGAGAAATGTCTGGCCAGAGAGTGCGCAGCCTGCAGTGATGAGGTTCAGCTGCTGCTCTATGGTGCCCCGAAGAAGCGGAAACCTGGCGCAAGATTCGGGGAGAGGACAAAACTGTCCCGGATGGATGGTTTTGCTGACAAGTCGGAGCTGGAGGTGGTTCAGGATGCCGTTCAGCATGCGGAAGGGGAATATATCACCGTGCTCGGCTCCGGGGATACCTTCTCAGAAGGCGCGCTGAATGCGGCGCTCAGCAAGGCGGAGCGCGCTGGGAAGCCGGCTGTCGTCATGATGAAAAAGATCATGCCGGACGGCATGCCGGGTGCTTTTTCCGCGGATGAGGGAATCACGGCGGCGCGCAGCATCAATCTCAGGTATCGCTATAATATATTCCCGTTCTATCTGGGCGGCACTCTGATCCGCACGGACATTCTTCGCAGCCAGGAATTCCATCCGGAGCTCGAAGATGATGCGGACCGGAAGCTTCTTCTTGATATCTGCGCATCCGCAGGCCGCCTGTTCTATATCCCGGAAATATCGTACAACAGCGGGATTGAACGCGAAGGGGATGTCTTCCTGTTTCGGGGAATCTTTCATCCGGATTTCTACGAGAAATCTCTCAGAGAGTTCTGGCTTCCTTATCTGGCGGAACTTCGGGAAAAATACGGAAGAATCCCGATGTTCATTCAGTATCATGCGGTATTTTCCATTCTCTGCCGGATTAAGTCGAATCTGAACAACAGAAACAAGCATGTGATTCCCGAGGGCCGGGAAGAAGATGTTCTGCACCTGATCGGCGTGGTTTTTCAGGAACTGGACGATGGCGCGATTTTTAATGCATACAGCATCGATGAGTGCCGGGTCGGAACCGATCTGAAGTGGGTGCTCGGCATTCTGAAATATGGTGAGGATTATCGGTTCCGCCGGATGTATGCAGGTGGTTCCCTTCAGATCGCCGCGGGGCCGGTGATCCTGGGGAAGATCAACAATCTCACGACCAACATCCTGTTCATGGATTATGTGGACGGCCGCCTTGAGATCGACGGCACGGTACACGGTGTCCTCTATTCGGTCGCAGATGAAGTCGTGTTCCATTTCAAAGGGCGCAATTATCCGCTGAATTATAATGACAGATATGCGCTGACCAAAATATTCGGCGTCAGCGTCTGCAAGGAACATTCTTTCCATGTTACGATACCGCTGGGGTATTGCACCGGGAATGTCCTGGAATGTCAGGCGATCATCCGGAATGAGATGATTCGGGTACAGTTCAGCTATCAGTCTCACTTCAGCCGGATGAGCGGCCGGTTTGAGAACAGCTACTGGTGGTTCGGCCCGGAGAATGACCGGTATATCATGACGAAGGATAATGGAGCGATGGTTCTGCGCTCCGCGGAGCAGAAGGATCAGAAAGCGCAGGAGAAGCTCCTTCAGAAAGAGATGTTCTCGGTGGGACGTCAGTTCGACCGGCGTTCGCTTTTGTTTATCCTGATCCGGAAGGCTTTCTTCTTTTATAAGAAACGGAAGAAGAGGCCGATCTGGATGTATCTTGACAAAATCTACAAGGGCGGAGATTCTTCCGAGTACTTGTATCGCTATGCCAGTGCGCAGAAGGATGACATCAAACACTACTATCTGATTGACAAGAACTCGGCGGATTACGCGAGGCTGAAGAAGGACGGCTTCAAGCCGCTTGTCCGAGGCAGCATTCGGCATCGTCTGGTATTCATGTCGGCCGATATGATGATCATCTCGAATTCCACGGTATACGCCTTTAATAATTTTGGAATGATCAACTCCAGCTACATCCGTGATCTGCCGGATTTCCACGTGTGCTGCGTGCAGCATGGCATGTCTGTGCAGAAGATCGCGGTTGCTCAGAACCGGCTGCGTGACAATACGAGACTGTATTTCTGCGCGTCAAAGTATGAACTGCAGAACCTGCAGCGGCCCATCTACGACTATGTGGGATACGGCGCCCTCAGACTCACCGGTGTTCCCCGCTATGATGGGCTGATTAACGAAGACAAAAAGCAGATCCTGATCAGCCCGACGTGGAGAATGCAGGCGGCAGCACCGGTCCGTACCAGCGAAGGCGAACAGCGTGACTACAATCCGCTGTTTAAGAAGAGCCCGTATTTTAAGGTCTACAATTCATTAATTAATGATGAGAGACTGATCGCTGCGGCGAAGAAGTACGGCTATCGCATCAAGTATATTCTACACCCGATTGTCAGCGCACAACTGAAGGATTTTGACCGGAATGACTATGTCGATATCATTCCTGCTGTCGGTGACATGAGTTATGAGAAGATGTTCCGCGAATCCAGCCTGATGGTGACCGATTTCTCCGGTGTGCAGTTTGATTTCGCCTATATGAGAAAGCCGGTTGTATACCTCCATCACCGGGATATCCCGGAGCACTATGAGGAAGGCTCATTTTTCTATGATTCCATGGGCTTCGGCGAGATCTGTCATGACAATGATGAGCTGATTGATCTGCTCACGGAATATATGGCGGACGGATGCCGCATGAAGGAAGAGTATGTGCGTCGCGCGGATGACTTCTTCTATTACAGCGACCACAATAACTGCGAGCGGATCTACCGGGAGATGATTGCCTACCAGAAGGAGCATATCCTCGGCCAGAAGAACTGGGAAGTTCTTCAGGGAGAGATCAGCCTGGGAAACCGGCACCGCGATGTCATGGCGGCGGAACGTCTGCTCGCAGAAAAAGGAGCGTCGGCTCAGCCGTACTCTACCAACGACGCATTTTTTGATCTCGCCGTGCGGGAGGGGACGATCCTGATGCTTGGCCTCGGGCACAGCGTCCGCGGTAACATGATGTACATCCTGAAGGAACTGAACCGGGATCCGTTCTTCACAGGATACCGGATTTATGTCCGGACCTCAGAGGACACTGAGTATATTGTCAATGAATATATTCGGAAGAATCACTGGAACCGGACCAGAACGGTATCGGACAGCAAGCAGTACCGGGACCTGATGGAGACCGCGCAGTATCTGATCACGGAAGTGTTCTTCCCGGATAACTGGGTCAAGCACGAGGGTCAGACGGTGATCAATATCTGGCATGGAACGCCGCTGAAGAAGCTGGGACTGGCGAAGAATTCCCGGAATCTTCACCACATGGGCAACACGCAGAGGAATTTCATCGACACGGATTATCTGATTTACCCCAACGAGTATACCCGTCGCAATATGCTGGATTCGTATAAAGTAGAAGATCTCCTGACCGGCAGGACCGGTCTGATCGGTTATGCGCGGACCGGAGGAATGCTGCAGGCCGGTGAAGAGTCGGTGGAACAGATTCGGGAACAGCTCGCCCCGAATGGTGAGAAGATCTATGCGTATATGCCGACATGGCGTGACTATCTGAGTGAAGATCAGCTGATTGAAGATACCAGGACGTTCCTGCAGGAGATGGACAATGGACTGACGGATCATCAGATCCTCTATGTGAATCTCCATCACAAAGTGAGCGATGTACTGGATTATTCTTCCTATCAGCATATTCGGAAGTTCCCGGCCTTCATCGATACGTATCAGCTGCTTGCCGCGACGGATGCGCTGATCACGGATTACTCCAGTGTGTTCTACGATTATCTGGCGACAAGAAAGCAGATCGTTCTGGTCTGTGCGGATTATGAGGAGTATGAGAAGAAGCGCGGCACCTATATGAATCTCATGGATCTTCCTTTTGACAAGGTCAGCAATGGAAAAGAAGCCGTTGCCGCACTTAACCGGGGGAAGACGTATGACGATACGGAAGTATATCAGACGTTCTGCGCCAATGACTCCCCGTCGAATGCCCGTCGTCTCTGCGCCCTGATGAAGGGCAGATTTGCGCCGCAGGCGGATCGTACGGAACTGACAGTTCCGCCGCAGGATGGCAGACGGAAAGTGATCATCGATACAGAGAAATTCGAGGATTCCGGGATGAGCCGCGCATTGCTTGACTATCTCAGGGGACAGAAGGATGAGAAATCTCATGTCTGGATATCCTGTGATCCCCAGGAAGTCGACAAGCACAAGGACATCGCGTATCCGGCGCTTTTCTCTGTTCCCGTGATCGGGACTCAGACAGAGATGCATCTGACAGGACGCGGAAAGACGCTCCGCCGTCTTTATCTGGAGGGCAAAGTCGATTTTGACCGCGCCATGGAGTATCTGAGATACGACTATGCGCTGGAATGCTGCCGGTGCTTCGGACATGCCAGGTTCGATGCCGTGGTGCTGTATGACAGCTTTACGCCGCAGCGCCTGATCATGCTCTCTCATCTTAACGGCGAGAAATATCTGGTTGTCACGAAGACCATGATGCAGACGGTCCAGGCGGAGGAGGGACGCGAGATGGCGGATGCTATCCGTTATACGGCATCCCGCTGCGCCCGCCTGTATGCAGAGGACGAAGAGGTGCAGAATTTCCTGAGTCAGACATTTCCGGAGATCTCCCGGCCAGCTCTTTTTGAAGGAAGTGAGACACTGCGCCGGATCGTTTCGGAAAACTGAAGGCATCAGCCGCCGCGCGGAGCGCCTGGCGGGATGAGATAAAGAGGAGCAATATGGCATCAGGCAATGCAGAATACACACTGATTCACACGAACGGACGCGCAAAGCGGGGGCGTCTTGCCACCGTGCACGGGACGATCGAGACCCCGGTCTTCATGAATGTCGGGACGGCGGCCGCCATCAAGGGAGCCGTCTCCGCCCGGGATCTGGAGGAGATCGGAACGCAGGTGGAACTGTGCAACACGTATCATCTCCACGTAAGACCTGGCGATGACGTCGTCCGGAAGATGGGAGGCGTCCGCGCCTTCATGCGCTGGAACCGGCCGGTACTGACCGACTCCGGAGGATTTCAGGTATTTTCTCTGGCGGGGCTTCGCAAGATCAGGGAAGAAGGCGTCACGTTTCATTCCCATGTAGATGGCCGGAAGATGTTCATCGGACCAGAGGAGAGCATGCAGATTCAGTCGAATCTGGGCTCGACGATCGCCATGGCCTTCGACGAGTGCGTGAAGAATCCGTCGCCCCGGGAATATGTCGAAGCCAGTGTGGCGCGGACCACGAGGTGGCTGGAGCGCTGCCAGACGGAGATGACCAGGCTGAACAGCCTGCCGGACACGGTCAATCCGCACCAGCTCCTGTTCGGCATCGATCAGGGGGGGACATTCGAAGATCTGCGGATTCAGCACGCAAGGCAGATCCGGGAGATGAATCTGGACGGTTACGCGGTCGGAGGACTTGCCGTCGGGGAGCCGACGGAGACGATGTACCGTATCCTGGACGTCACCGTGCCGGAGCTGCCGCAGAATAAGCCGGTCTATCTGATGGGAGTCGGAACCCCAGCCAACATCCTTGAGGCCGTGGACCGCGGAGTGGACTTCTTTGACTGCGTTTATCCGAGCCGCAACGGAAGGCATGGACATGTCTACACGAATCAGGGCCGGATGCACATGCTGAACGCGCAGTATGAGACCGATCCCCGCCCGATCGAGGAAGGATGCGGCTGCCCGGTGTGCCGGGGCGGCTACAGCCGGGCGTATATCCGCCATCTGCTGAAGGCCGGGGAGATGCTGGGGATGCGTTTTTGCGTCTTGCATAATCTCTTCTTTTATAATACAATGATGAGTGAAATTCGCCAGGCGGTCGAAGAAGACCGGTATCCGGAATACAAGCGGAATAAACTGGCGGGAATGGGCATCGCGCCGGTGGAGATCACCGGGCCGTGAGGAGCCCCGACAGGCAGGAGGATTTAAGGTATGTTCTTAGCAGCGAGTTCCGGCGGATACGGTGCTGGATTCTGGATCATCTACATCGTGATCATCGTGGTGTTCATGTGGCTGGTTATTATCCGCCCGCAGAATAAGCAGAAGAAAAAAGAGGCAGAGCTCATGAGCCGCATGGAAGTCGGTGACAGCGTTCTGACCAGCTCCGGCTTCTATGGCACGATCATCGACATCACGGATGATACCGTTATCGTTGAATTTGGCAGCAACAAGAACTGCCGCATTCCGATGCAGAAGCAGGCGATCGTTCAGATCGAGAAACCGAGTCAGGAATAATCGGCGATAAGAAAGAGGATGATACGAAAGGCAAATGGTGTCTCATCATTTGCTTTTCTTTTATCAACAGGAAGATTTCTGAGAGCCCTTATTGCCGGGAGTAGCTACCGGCGGGATACGGCGGCGCGGAAGACGAATGATGATTGGTGATGCCAATGGATGATGATGTTAGTTTGGATATCAGTTCGGATTTCAGTTCTCTGATTTCCCAGGAAGATGAGGCCGATCTGATTCTCACACCGGAGCAGACCGTAGAGAAAGCGATATCGATTGCGGAGATGTCCGACCGGCTCATAAGCTACCAGCAGCGAAACGATTTCTGCAAGTATGCCATGCAGCTGATCAAGCCGTATCTGGAAGAGATTGACGGCGCGAAGGCGGCATATGCCAAAGTGCGCAGGAAGATGTATGCGGCACGTGCCAGAGCAAGGATCGAGCTGTATGAGAAAGCCTGTGCCGCAAGGAATTCCGCGAAAACCGCGGGGGACTATGAGTATGCGGCCAAGCAGTTTGAGCGGGTCCCAGCCTACGATAAGAAGCATATCCTTCGTCAGAAATTCATGGAGAAGGACTTGTGGAATGAGGCGGGTAAATGCAGTGACGCGAAGGAGCAGGCAGACCAGTGCTGGGCCAGAATGAAGAAGCTGGATCGCCGGGCCTCCGTGAAGAAGTGGCTGATCGCCGCAGTAGTCGCTGTGCTTGTTGCTCTGCTGTTCCTTTTCTCACGGACGACGGTATTCCTGAGAGTCAAGGGCACGGTCACCTCCCTGATCGGCGCACATGACAAGGCCTGGGTTGCCTGGGACAGCTACTGGGAGAAGACAAAGGATCCGGCGGCCGAAGAGAAGCGGGATTATGAAAAATACAAGGCGGCAATGGCGGAGATCCTGACGGACGACGATGGTACCGTCAAAAAGGGATACGATGAGTACCGGGATCTTGCCATGGCGGGCTACAGCGACAGCGCCGCCACACTGGTTGAATGTGAAAAGTCAAACATTGAGGCGGCTGAGGTCGGAGAGACGGTCAACTTCATCAACACCGACTGGATCGTACTGGAGAAGAAGTCCGGCAAGGCGCTGCTGGTGAGGCGTGCTTCCATGAAGGAAGTGGCTGGTCTCAGCGGAGGAACCAACTGGTCAGACAGCGGACTGAGAGATTATCTGAACGGAGTGTTTATCGAGAACAAGTTTCTCCCGGAGGAGCAGAAGATGCTCCTGCCGACGAAGATTACCCCGGTGTACAGTCCGGCGCAGCACGGGCTGGCGGGAGTGACGACGGAGGACCGTCTCTTCCTGCTGAGCCGGGAGGAATATCTTCACTATCAGGAATATTTCCCGAGTTCTACGACGTGCTGGTTCCTGCGCACACCAGGTGAATCAGAAGGAACACTTGCCTTTGTGTACGCGGACGGCAGCGTCATGGGACAGGGGTACGATATCCGCAGCGCGGAGATTCGTCTGCGGCCGGCGATGTGGCTGCGGTATAAGAGTTCGTGAAGGCAGTAGGAAGATGATCCACAACCGCCTTCGCGCGTGGAAAAGAGACACAAGGATGGGCTAGGCACAGGCGCCGGGAAAGAGCGTTTGTGCTGACCCGATCAGGAGGATTTGTCATGTCTTACAGAATTGCACTGATTCCTGGAGATGGTATTGGTCCGGAGATCGTGCGCGAAGCCAGAAAAGTACTGGAACGGGTCAGTGAGGTGTTCGGGTGCTCCTTTGACTACAAGGAGCTGCTGATGGGAGGCTGCTTGATCGACGCCTACGGCGTTCCGCTCACCGATGAGACGCTGGATGCGGCACGAGCCAGCGATGCCGTGCTGCTTGGTGCGGTCGGCAGCTATGCGGCGAAGAAGCCGGAGTGGTATAACCGCCCGCCGAAGGAACGCCCCGAATCGGGGCTCCTTGCCATTCGCAAGGGCCTTGGCCTGTTTGCCAACCTGCGGCCGGCTTACCTCTATCCGGAGCTGGCGGACCGCTGCCCGGTCCGGAAGGAGATTATTGGAGAACACGGATTTGATCTGCTGATCATGCGCGAGCTCACCGGTGGACTTTACTTCGGTGCACGTCATACCGATGTTGTCGATGGAGAGAAGGTCGCGACGGATACTCTGACCTACCGGGAGAGTGAGATCCGGCGCATTGCCATCAAAGCATTTGAGGCAGCGGAGAAGAGAAGGAAGAAAGTGACAAGCGTGGACAAGGCGAATGTGCTGGACAGCTCCCGCCTGTGGCGCTCCGTGGTCGAGGAAGTGGCAAAGGATTATCCGGATGTTGAACTTTCCCATATGCTGGTGGACAACTGTGCCATGCAGCTGGTTCATGATCCGGGTCAGTTTGACGTGATTCTCACGGAGAACATGTTCGGCGACATTCTCTCGGATGAGGCGTCGGAGATCACCGGCTCAATCGGAATGCTTTCCTCCGCCAGCCTGGGAGCCACCAGCCTCGGTTTGTATGAGCCGAGTCATGGCTCGGCACCGGATATCGCGGGGCAGAATCTGGCCAATCCGCTCGCGACGATCCTCTCCGCGGCGATGATGCTGAGGCA
>CADBOY010000099.1 GCA_902796405.1 uncultured Lachnospiraceae bacterium
CAACGTGGCAGTTCTTCCACGACGGTCCGGAGGGAGATCATCCGGCATGGGGGACCAAGCTTTTTGACTATGGCAAACCTGAAGTTCTTCATTTCCTGCTCTCCAATCTCAAGTACTGGCTCACGGAGTATCACTTTGACGGTTTCCGCTTTGACGGCGTCACCTCGATGCTCTATCACGACCACGGACTCGGCAGCGATTTTAACGACAACCACAAATATTTCTCATTGAATACAGACACGCAGGCAATCACCTACCTGCAGCTGGCCAATCAGCTGATCCGCGAAGTAAAACCGGACGCGCTGACGATCGCCGAGGATATGTCCGGCATGCCCGGCATGTGCCTGCCGATCGAGGACGGCGGCATCGGCTTTGACTACCGTCTCGGCATGGGCATCCCTGACATGTGGATCCGCCTTCTCAAGGAGAAATCCGATGAGCAGTGGAACGTCAATCAGATCTGGAGCGAAATGTGCCTGCGCCGTCCCGGTGAAAAGACGGTTGCCTACGCGGAAAGCCACGATCAGGCACTGGTCGGCGATAAAACCCTCATGTTCCGCATGGCAGACGCAAACATGTACACGGACATGGAGAAGAGCACGCACAATCTTGTCATTGACCGCGCGGTCGCTCTCCACAAGATGATCCGGCTGCTCACCATTGCCGCCGGCGGCGATGCCTATCTGAACTTCATGGGCAATGAATTCGGTCATCCGGAATGGATCGATTTTCCGCGTGAGGGCAATGGCTGGAGCTTCTACTACTGCCGCCGTCAGTGGAGCCTTGAGGACAATGATCTGCTGAAATACCAGTGGCTGGGAGATTTCGACCGCGCGATGGTGAACATCGCGAAGCAATATGATATCTTCCGTCAGACGATGCCGGAACTGCGATACGTCCACATCGACGACCATGTGCTGGCATTTGAACGGATGGGACTGCTCTTCGTGTTCAATTTCCACCCGACCAAATCCTTCACGGACTATCTGATCCCGGTTTCCCAGCCGGATGATTACCGGCTGCTGATGTCGAGTGATGAGGGATGGTACGGCGGATTCAATCAGATCGCTTTCCAGGACTACCCGGCGAAACAGGAAGGGATCCCCGGCAATCACCTGCGGCTCTACCTGCCTTCGAGGACCGCATCCGTATTTGCCCCGGTTTCACTGAAAGCAGATAAAGAGGAGGAAGATTGATGTTTGGACGTCCCTTCAAGAATGAGGAACTCCCGTCCTCGGAGCCGGCGGCAAATTATCAGGATTCCGAGTACAACGGCGAGTGGTATGTTCTTGCGATGTCCTCTGAGGAATATGGCCGTTTTCGCGCCGAAGAGAAGGGGTACAGCATGCTTGCTTCCATTCTGCAGGTGCTTCTCGGCTTTCTGCCGTCCATGGGACTCAACCTGATCTATACGGCAGCTACCTATGTAATCACTCTGGCGCTGATGCTGTGGCAGACATGGGTAGCTTACCATGGTCCGGATCATCTGGAACCAATGAGTTATGATAAGTACAAAAAATACAACCGCCTTCCGCTAAGGCTTTCGTCCGCCACCCGGATTCTCACGGTGTTGACCTTTATCCTCAACGTGATCGCCGTGATCCACTGGAAACTCGGCTTTAATTTCTGGATCTTTCTGCAATGCCTGCTGTTGCTGGCCAATGCCTATCTGATGCAGCAGCTTTACCGCAAGCAGCGCACCGTCCGTTTCGATGTAGTATCCCGAAAGCCGGAAAAACAGGAGGAGTCATGAATCTCACAGAACGTTTTATCCGATATGTCCGCATCAATACGCAGTCCGGCGATGCCGAACAGATTCCCAGCACGGAAGGCCAGTGGGATCTGGCCCGTACTCTCGCCACAGATATGGCGTCGATCGGAATATCAAATGTCCGCGTATCCAGCAACTGTTATGTATTCGGCGAGATCCCCGCAAATACCAGCCGAAAAGTGCCTTCACTTGGTTTGATCGCCCATATGGATACCGCTTCCGAGGCAAGCGGCGACCATGTCAATCCCCACATAATCCGAGGTTATGACGGAAGCCGCATTCTGCTGAACGAGGAAACCGGAATGTCCATGTCCCCCGAGGAATTTCCTGCTCTTCGCGCAGGAATCGGCAAGGACATCATTGTGACCGATGGCACCACGCTGCTCGGCGGAGATGACAAGGCCGGCGTCACCGAGATTCTCTGCGCTGCTGAGGAGCTGCTCAGCCACCCGGAGATCCCTCACGGGAAGATCTGTATCGGCTTTA
>CADBOY010000100.1 GCA_902796405.1 uncultured Lachnospiraceae bacterium
GGACCCGCCAGGGCGCACCGGCAGGAAGTCGTGCGCGCGGATGCCAACCCATGCCGTATCTTCCGGAACCGGAGCGGCCGATTCCAGACGTACTCCCCAGTTCTCCGCCATAAGGTGATGCTCATCGATTCTCTTCGCCCGCGAGAAATTCTTGCATCCCGAAAGCTTGGCCGTGATCAGTGTACCCGGTTCTGCAAAAAGTTCCCTGGTTCTTCCGCTGTCGATGCCTCGTCCATGATCCATGATGACAACGGACTGGCAAAAACGATAAACCTCATCGCGGCTGTGCGTTACCATCAGAACATCGCCGTCATACTCTTCAATCGCGTGCTGCACCACGAACTGCAGCTGTTCCTTCAGATAGGTGTCCAGCGCAGAAAATGGCTCATCGAGCATCAGAACAGCCGGCCGGTAAGCCAGGATCCGGGCGAGCGCGGCTCTCTGCTGCTGCCCGCCGGATAGCTGAGCCGGATACTGTTCCGCCTGCTCCTCCAGCCGAAAGTCCCGAAGGAGCGCGTCGACACGCTCCTTCGCCTCCCGGGAGTTTTTCATCCCGGCGCCGATATTCTGCCGCACCGTCATATTCGGGAACAGCGCGTAGTTCTGGAACAGATAACCGACCCTTCTCTTCTGCGGTGTCAGATTGATCTTCTTCCTGGAGTCGTACAGAACATTTCCGTTCAGCTCAATGTAACCGGAGTCCGGCGTGATGATGCCGGCCAGGCACTTCAGCGTCATGCTCTTCCCACAGCCAGACGCGCCCAGAATCCCCATGCATTCCCGGTCTGTGTCAAACGCAATATCCAGA
Source organism: uncultured Lachnospiraceae bacterium (assembly GCA_902796405.1). Lineage (GTDB taxonomy): Bacteria > Bacillota > Clostridia > Lachnospirales > Lachnospiraceae > UBA3305. Next base: position 809 of record CADBOY010000100.1, read on the forward strand.
GAGAACTGACCTAACTTCTTGTGAATCTCCGCTCTCAGACTCATCTGCGTCCCCTCCTGCTGCGCCTCCGGTTGGCAAAAATATTCATCATGACAATAATGGCGAAGGAAAAGATCACCAGAATCACAACATAGATGGCAGCATCTGTCATATTGCCGCCTGCCACTGCAGAGTACACGGCAAGAGGCAGCGTTCTTGTCTTTCCGGCAATGTTTCCGGCGATCATCGCCGTTGCACCAAACTCTCCCAGCCCTCTGGCAAAAGCAAGAATTCCGCCGCTCAGAACGCCGGGAAGAGCTTCCGGCATCAGCACATGCCAGAAGATCCGCCGCTCACTCATTCCCAGAGTGCGTCCGGCGTAGATCAGATTCTCATCGACCTGCTCAAAAGCTCCTCGGGCAGATCGGTACATCAGCGGGAAAGAGATGGCCACAGCGGCAATCACGGTAGCGCACCAGTTGAACACGACCTGTATGCCAAGGTTTCCCAGCAGAATCCCGAACGGACGTTTCTTTCCGAAGATCAGGAGAAGGAAAAAGCCCGCTACGGTCGGCGGCAGCACCATCGGCATGGTCAGAATGCCGTCAAGAATGGCTTTCACTTTCTCAGAACGAATACTCACCGCCCATCTGGCAGCGGCAATTCCAAGAAAAAAGGTAAACAGTATCGCTGTGCAGGCGGTCTTTGCTGAGATCCAGATTGGGGACCAGTCCATCATATTCTCTCTTTCTTATGGGCGATGCCAATTATTCTATCACAAAGGCACCAGAGTGAAAAGCTTCTACTACCAGATTCGATAGCGTAGGGTTACATTCGGAAATGGTGAATCCGAGAACACCATGGACACTGCTGACGTTCCACGCGCTTCGGTATTCCCATTATGATATGTTTTGATACACAGAGAAAGACCGCCGTAGGATTGCTCCACCGGCGGCCTTCCGCTGTTTTCCTGTTTCTGTTCGGGTCATTCTTTCATCCGAGGACACTGCGCGCAGAAAACCGGTCATAAAACCAGGCTGCCTGCTACTCTCTTCTCCCCCCGGAAGTGAATTCTCCGTCAGTCAGCTCGCAGATGTGGTCTCCGCTGCTGTGGTCTCCGCCAATGTGGTCTTAGTCGCCGACGAAGTTTCTGTTCCCGCGCTTTCCTCCGGAAGAGTAAAGCCATACGCCTGGAACTGTTCCAGTGCTGCATCCGTACCGAGGAAATCTTCGAATGTCTTCGCCGCATCCGGAGCCTTGGAGCTGGCAATCACACCGACCGGATAGGTCGCGGGAGCCAGTCCTTCCACAATTGTGACATTGTCCTCTTCCTGAATGGCGTCGGTGCGGTATACGAATCCGCAGTCCGCACTGCCCTCAGCCACCCACTTCAGAACCTCTGTAACATTGGTTCCGAGGCTGATATTCTTGTCCTGAATCGAATCCCAGAGACCAAGATCCTCCAGAGTTTTCTGCGTATACTGACCGACCGGGACATCCGCCGGATCTCCGATGGCGATCGTACCTGCCTTCGTGATATCCTGCACGCTCTCGATACCAAGACTGGAATCCTTCGGCGTAATCAGAACCAGCTCGTTCGCCAGAAGCACATTAACGGTGGAATCATCCATCAGCTTCTCATCCTGAAGCGCCTGCATCTGCTTCATGCCAGCTGAGAAGAAAACATCCCAGTCCGCGCCTTCTTCAATCTGCGTCTGAAGCTTGCCCGAGCTGTCATAAGTAGCGTCTACATGGATCTCCGGATGCTCCTTTTCAAACATCGGAATAATCTGCTCATCGAACACATACTTCAGGCTTGCCGCAGCTGCCAGAGTGATATTCGTCGTGTCGCCGGATGCTGCCCCGGTGGTCTCTCCGGCTGCCGTTGTAGCCGCCTTGCTGGATGCTGCAGTAGTCGCTGCTGCCGTCGTCTCGGCCTCGCTGGACTCTGCTGCAGAGCTCACTGCTGCTGTCGTCTCCGCTTCGCTGGATCCAGCTGCCGTGGTGGTTGACGTGCCTGTGCTGCTTCCGCATGCCGTCAAAGACGCAGCAAGTGCAGCTGCCAGTGCCAGACTAGTAATCTTTCCTCTTCTCATCTTTTCTGCCTCCTCATCTTGTTTCGTTACACCGCTGATTTCATAAACGACCGACTGTTACTCTGTCGTTTATTCGAGCGCTCGTATAACCATAACCCGCATTGTAATACAGTTGGATATTCCTGTCAACAAAGTGTTACGTTTTGTTATTATATTGTTCTGTATTTATTCTGTATTTTTGAGGAAACCGAATATATTATCGAATCACTAGAGTGTCCAAAAAGAAAATCAAATTTTGTTTATTCGTACCAGAGAATATCTGCGTTTCAATGTGGAGGATCCGTTACCTGCTGATCACCTCCTGCTGGCTGCAAGAAGGCAAAATAAAACACAGAGGGATCTGCTGAAGACTCTCCCTCTGTGTTGACCGGATGCTACAGAATCCGCATTCTGCTGCGCCCCAGAATATAGACTGAAAAGACCGGATTTCTTCCGGTGAAGTAAGCCTTAGACTACCGCCGGCTCCAGGAGAAGATCTCCCGTCTCAAAGCGCTTCTTGCTGAACCGCTTGATGTCCAGGCTGTCTTCCTGCCCGGTCAGGTAGTTGGCCATCAGGATCGCCATCCTCGGGCTGACCATGAAGCCATGACCAGAGAAACCGCACATGGAATAGAAGTTCCTGCAGTGCTCCGCTTCATCAACAACCGGGTTGCAGTCCGGGCTCATATCATACTGACCGGCCCACTGGCGAACCACACGAAGTTTGCGGAGAATCGGAAGCGCTTCGCACATCACGGCACAGTTCTCCTCGAGGAACTGCCAGGTGGAATTGAAGTTAAAGCTCGGCTTCTCATTGCCGCCGATACCCATGACAAAGCTTCCATGCGGCGTCTGCTGCAC
>CADBOY010000101.1 GCA_902796405.1 uncultured Lachnospiraceae bacterium
GGATATGAAGGACGGCCTGATCCGTGGAACAAAATTCGAGTTCACCGCAAAGACTTCCTTTGCCCGCATCCTGAAGGGGAAGGAGCCGGACCAGATCCGGGCAGCGTGTGAAGCACTCGGCGGCAGGCCTTATTCCGGCCGCGGCGATCTGTGCGAGGAACTGCCATTTCTGCCGTATTTTCCGGTAAAACTGGGGATCTGGCTTGCCGATGATGAATTCGAGGCCTCCGCCCAGCTCTTCCTGGATGAGACCGCCGATCATTATCTGACCATCGAGGATGGGGTGACCGTCGGAGAGATTGTGATCCGAAGGCTGGAGGAACAGATGGACAGACTGTAGTATCTTATGATCCTACAAAGTGTATATCGCCTGTTATTTTCCTAACAAAAAAATTATTGACAAATACCCGCAAGGGGTATAGTATCCATGTCAGATACAGGGCAGACCACAGGGGTCTGAGCCGATGGACGAAGGGCTGTTTCTACTCGGAAAAGCGGCAGGATGCTTCCGGAGGGAGATTCTGCCGGACGAGCGGTGTACAGCCGGATTACAGGATTAAAGCGAGGAAGATTGGGTCATGGAGAACGCACAGGAGACAGAACAGCGCTATCAGGATGCCGTCACAGAATATCGGGATTCTCTGAAGGATGAGAGGGTCGATGCGGTCCGGAAGATATTCGAAGAGCTGGGCGATTACAAGGACAGCGCAAAGTACGCAGAGAAATGTCGGAATTATCTGAAGTGGCAGAAGGGAAATCATATTGAGTTCGGCAGCTACAATGGCGAGCCGGTCAGATGGACGGTGCTCGAGGCGCTGGGCCGCGAACGCCTGCTGTTTGCGGATCATGTGATCGACTATATTCCTTACAATAAGGAGCGCGATCATACGAACTGGAGCGACAGCGACCTGCGTCACTGGCTGAACAAGGATTTCCTGGAGAAGACATTTTCCCTGAAGGAGCGGATGCAGATCCTTCTGGTAGAGCATCAGAACAACACAGATCCCCGCTGGAGCGTGGAGAATGGCCCGGCTACGCGGGACAAGGCATTCGTCTTCAATCTGGCCGAGCTGGATGAGTATGTGCCGGATACTTCCATGCGCGCGGTCGGCGACTGGTGGTGGCTGCGCGGCTACGGCTCGAACATCCTCTCTCCGATGGCGGTCTACAACGACGGAACCATCTACACCTACGGAGTCAACAAGAACGCAGATGACGTAGGCGTTCGGCCGGCGATCTGGGTCCGGCTGACTCTGTAAGACGAATTTCGCATGGTCGCGGTGCGACAGACCGATTCGGGAGTATAAAGCAAAATCAATCATATTCTAAAGCCAAAAGCCTCGGTTCCGGGGCTTTTATTGTTTCTTCATTCATACTCACTTCGTGTACTGTTCTTGAAATTATTTATATCCAATACATCTGCGAATAGAATATTTTATCACAGCATTCATACGGAAAGCGTCGCGGCCTGGCATATGAATCTTCCGATTCCAGAATGGCATGCGGATCAATATCGCGGATCAATAGCATTTATGGTTTAATTTCACGAGTTGACAAAGATTTGCTGCTGTGCTATAAGAATTCTAATTATACTGCCCGGACGCCGCAGAAGAACGACAGCTCCGGCAGCAGCTGTACAGACTGAGCAGGCCGGAAGGCCGGGCCCGCAGGGGCAGTGGACATGAGAGATAAGTGCCGCAGGACAGCAGTTTGAAACTTCTGTTCTGCGGCACTTATTCTGTTCCGGGGAAGAAAATCGGGAGGGATTTCTCATGGAGAAGACAACATCGGAATTCGAGCTGACGGCGACGCGGGTGTCAGCCGTCAGCATCACCGTAAATCTGCTTCTTGCCGCATTTAAACTGCTCGCCGGTATTCTGGGACATTCGAGCGCGATGATCAGTGATGCCGTTCACTCGTCGTCGGATGTCTGCGGCAGCATCATCGTCATTGTCGGGGTACGCCTGTCGGAGAAAGCGTCTGATCAGGATCATCCTTACGGTCATGAGCGGATGGAGAGCGTCGCGCAGATCATCCTGTCGGTGATCCTGATGTTCGCCGGTGTTCTCATCGGTGTCAGTGCAGTCACTTCCATCGCCAGGGGAAGCTATCTGACCTCGCCGATGCCGGGAATGCTTGCGCTGGTTGCCGCCATCGTCTCCATCGTGTCAAAGGAGGCGATGTTCTGGTATACCTGGCTGAACGCGAAGAAGATTCATTCCGGCGCGCTCCGCGCGGAAGCGTGGCATCATCGTTCCGATGCGATGTCGTCGATCGGTTCTCTGATTGGTATCGCGGGAGCGCGGATGGGAGTCCGGGTTCTCGATCCGGTGGCCAGTCTGGTGATCTGTGTGCTCATCATCAAGGTGGCCATTGATATCTTCCGGGAGGCAGTGGATCAGATGGTGGATCACGCCGCCTCGCCGGAGACGGAGAAGGAGATCCGGGAGTATGTCCAGCAGTGTCCGGGAGTGGAAGGAATCGATCTGCTGAACACCCGGGTGTTCGGCCGGAAAGTTTATGTGGATCTGGAAATTGCCGTGGATGGAAATGAGTCACTGCGGGATGCGCATGCCGTGGCACAGCGCGTGCACGACGGCATCGAGAAAACCTTCCCGGACGTCAAGCACATCATGATCCACGTCAA
>CADBOY010000102.1 GCA_902796405.1 uncultured Lachnospiraceae bacterium
GAAGGAAACATGGGAAAAAATATATTGAAAACCGATGCGGCAAAGCAGATCCTCTTCGTGACCTGCTTTGTGGCAGCCTGGGAAATCATATACAAACAGCAGGTATTTAACGCGGTGCTTTTCCCGAGCGGAAAGGACATACTCCGCAATCTGTATACGGGATTTGCGGAGGAGGGGCTGTTTTCGATGGTCCTCTACTCTCTGCGGCTGCTCGGCAAGGGACTGCTGATCGGCGTCGTGCTGGCATTCGTTTTCTCCGGACTGGCGATGGTCAGCCGCACGTTTCATGCCATTTACAGTCTGCTCACGACGGCATGCGATATGCTGCCCGGCGTAGCACTGCTCCCGCTGGCCATCCTGTGGTTCGGCATCGGGGAGACGCCGATCGTCTTCATCACGGTTCACGGCATTCTCTGGCCGATGTCCCGCAATATCATGGATGGATTCCGGACGGTTCCCGCGATGTACATCGAAGGCGGCAGAAATATCGGTCTGCGCGGGGTCCGGCTGGTCACCGGTGTGTACATTCCGGCCTCGTTCAACAGCATCCTGAGCGGCCTGCGGGTGGGGTGGGCGAGAGCCTGGCGCGGCCTCCTGAGCGCGGAGATGATCTTCGGAACCACGGGTTCCGGAGCTGGTATCGGCTGGTATATCTTCACGCAGCGGCAGGTGCTGAACACGGCAGGAGTATTCGCCGCGCTGATCGTCATCATCCTGATCGGTGTCGTTGTGGAATTCGCGGTCTTCCGCGTGATTGAAAAGCATACGGTAAGAAAGTGGGGCATGTCCGGGAAATGACTGAATTGCTGAAGATTACCAATCTGGTGAAGAACTATCATGACGGCCCGGATTCGGAGGACATCATTCATGGCCTCAACCTGACGCTGAACCAGGGAGATTTCCTGAGCGTACTCGGTCCGTCCGGCTGCGGCAAGACAACGCTGATCCGCTGCATTGCCGGCTTTGAGGAGTACGAGGGGACCATTGAAGTCGAAGGAAAGAAAGTGACGGAGCCGGGGACAAACCGGATCATGGTATTTCAGAACTACGAGCAGCTGTTCCCCTGGAAGACCGTCGAGAAGAATGTGCAGTATCCCCTCAAGATCAACGGAATCCGGGACAAGGAAGAGCGGAAGAGAATCTCAGATGAATATCTGGACCTGGTCGGTCTGAAGAAATATGCCAGGTTCTATCCGCATCAGCTCTCCGGCGGCATGAAGCAGAGGGTGGCGATCACGAAGAGCCTCGCGCTGAAGCCGCAGCTCATTCTGATGGATGAGCCATTTGCCGCGCTCGACGCCATTACGCGCAACCACCTGCAGCGGGAGATGATTCGGATCAAGGAGAAGACGGACGCCACGGTCATCTTTATCACCCACAATATTCAGGAAGCGATCACGCTCGGCAGCCGGATCGTTCTGATGTCGCGGCACGGCGGAAAGCTGCGGATTGACATGCAGAATCCGATTCCGAAGCCGGTCACTCCAGCATCCCCGGGATACGGCGAGGTCTGGGACCGGTTCAACGACGCGCTGCAGGAGGACGTCGGGTAGGGAAGATTCGCCCTCTTCCGTACTGCGGGCAGGAGGACATTTGCCAGGGACGGCCCACTGCCAGTTAAATTGCGGGGTTGACACATCGGAAAAATGGTGGTAAAAATTGAGCAAACAAAAAACTGAATCATGCTTTAAACCGTTGAGGCGAAAGTAAAGACAGTGATGCCCCTACAGAGAGTCCGGATGGCTGAGAGCCGGATGAGAAACAGGCTGTATAAATGGCTCGCTAAGGGCGCGGTCAAAGGCAGAGGGAGAATCCAATCCGATTTTCGCAATTGCCGAGTATTCCGCGACGTGAGGCTCGCGTAAGAAGCCAGGGATATGATGGTATCCCGCAGAGTGCGCGCAGCCGGGCAGCCGGGCGCGAATCAAGGTGGCAACGCGGATAATTTCGTTTATTCGTCCCTGAGAGATCATAAGGTCTTTCAGGGATTATTTTATGCGCAGAGAAGCTTTCCGGCGATCGCCGGACGGCGGGCAGCGGCCCGTCAGGCAGCCCTGCCCGATATCACAGGTGCACAGGTAAGGAGGAAGATATGCCTAGACCCTCACTCAGTGAACTGAAGGCGCTGGCGGCAGCCGGGAAATACCGGACCGCGCCGGTCGCGTCAGAGATGCTGTCGGATGAACTGACCCCGATTCTGGTCATGCGCCGACTGATGAATATCTCCGAACACTGCTACATTCTGGAGAGCGCGGAGGATAACGAAACCTGGGGACGGTACACCTTCCTCGGCTACCAGCCGAAGCGTTCCTTCACCTGCCGGAACGGAGTGGTGAAGATGGATGACATCACGATTCACACCGATGATCCGAAGCAGTATATCCGGCAGATCCTCGAGGAGAACAAGGCCCCGAAGATCCAGGGCTTTCCACCGTTTACCGGCGGCCTCGTGGGATATTTCTCCTACGATTACATCCGGTATGCGGAGCCGACACTGCGGCTTGACGCGGAGGATACAGAGGGATTTCAGGATGTGGACCTCATGCTCTTTGACAAGGTCATCGTCTTCGACAATTTCCGCCAGAAAGTCATCCTGATTGTCAATATTCCGCTCTCCGGCGACCTGGAGACCAATTACCGCCAGGCTCAGCTTCAGATTCGGGAGATGAAGGAGCTGATCACGCAGGGGACGCCAAAGGAGGACGTGAGAGGGCATCTCCGCTCCGAATTCCGGGAGCTCTTCACCGAGGAGGAGTACAGCCGGATGGTCTTGAAGGCCAAAGAGCATATCTTCGATGGAGATCTGTTCCAGATCGTTCTCTCCAACCGGCTGGAGGCGGACTACGAGGGCTCGCTCTTCCCGGTCTACCGGGTGCTGCGCACCATCAATCCATCGCCGTATATGCTGTATTTCTCCGGTTCCGACATGGAGGTGGCCGGGGCATCGCCGGAAACCCTCGTCAAGCTCGAAGACGGCGTGCTGCACACATTTCCCCTGGCCGGGACACGGCCCAGAGGGAAGACGCCGGAAGAGGACGCGGCGGCAGAGCGGGAGCTTCTCGCGGATCCCAAGGAGCTCGCAGAGCACAACATGCTGGTGGATCTCGGGAGAAATGATATCGGCCGGGTGAGTTCGTTCGGCTCGGTGAAGGTGGAATCCTTCCATCAGATTCTCCGGTATTCCCATGTGATGCACATCGGCTCGACAATCCGCGGAGAGTTACGGGAAGGCCTGGATGCACTGGACGCCATCGATTCCGTGCTGCCGGCTGGGACGCTTTCCGGGGCTCCAAAGCTGATGGCCTGCCAGATGATCAACGATCTGGAGGGATGCAAGCGCGGGATCTACGGCGGTGCGATCGGGTATCTGGATTTTACGGGAAATCTGGACTGCTGCATCGCGATCCGGATCGCTTATAAGAAGAATGGGAAAGTGTTCGTCCGGAGCGGCGCCGGTATTGTGGCCGATTCCGTTCCGGGAAAAGAATATACCGAGTGCCGGAACAAGGCCGCTGCTGTAGTCAGCGCGCTGAAAGCGGCGGAAGAGGAGGAAGAGCTATGATCCTGCTGATCGATAACTACGACAGTTTTTCCTATAACCTGTACCAGATGATCGGTCAGATTGATCCGGACATGCAGGTGGTGCGCAATGACGCCGCCGACGTTGCGGCGATCCGGGAGCTTCATCCATCGGGGATCGTTCTGTCCCCTGGTCCGGGCCGGCCGGAAGACGCGGGAATCTGTCTGGACGTGGTGCGGGAGCTGGCGGGCAGTGTGCCGATTCTCGGGGTCTGCCTTGGCATGCAGGTGATCGTGCAGGCATGCGGAGGAAGGATCATTCATGCGAAGAAGCTCATGCACGGAAAGCAGTCAGAGGTCACCCTCTCAGCGGACTGCCCGCTGTTCGCGGGCTGCCCCGGCGTTATCCCGGCCGCGCGGTATCATTCTCTGGCGGCGGATGCCAGCCGGATGCCGGATTCGCTGACCGTGACGGCGGTCACCGCGGACGGAGAGATCATGGGAGTGATGAACCGCGAGAAAGATCTGTACGGAGTGCAGTTTCATCCGGAATCGGTGATGACGCCGCAGGGAGCTAAGCTTCTGGAAAATTATGTGGAACTTGTCAGAGAAAGAGAAAGAAAAGCAGAAGGAGGAACCTCCATGATAGCCGAAGCCATCAAGAAGATTGTCGATAAGGGAGATCTCACCTACGAGGAAGCATATGGCGTGATGAATGAGATCATGAGCGGGGAGACGACGCCGACGCAGAATGCGGCATACCTTGCGGCGCTCTCGACAAAGAGTGCGGATGCAGAGACGATCGATGAGATCTCCGGCTCGGCACAGGCGATGCGGGAGCACGCGCTTCCCGTGCCGCATCCCATGCCCGTGCTGGAGATCGTTGGGACGGGCGGAGATCACTCGGGCAGCATCAATGTCTCCACGACTGCGTCATTTATCATCGCCGCAGCCGGCATTCCGGTAGCCAAGCACGGCAACCGGGCAGCCTCCTCCCTCTCGGGAGCGGCGGACTGCTATGAAGCGCTCGGAATCAACATCGAACAGTCTCCCGAGAAGTGCGGAGAACTTCTTGCCGGACCTGGAATCTGCTTCATGTTTGCCCAAAAATATCATTCTTCCATGAAGTACGTGGGGAAGATCCGGAAGGAGCTCGGAATCCGCACCGTATTCAATATTCTCGGGCCGCTCACGAATCCCGCCAAACCGGAGATGATGCTCCTCGGTGTGTACAGCGATTATCTGGTGGATCCGCTTGCCAGAGTTCTGACTTCCCTTGGCGTAAAACGTGGAATGGTATTTCACGGGACAGACGGATTCGATGAGATTTCTGCCGGCGCTCCCACGAAGGTCTGCGAGATTCAGGACGGCGCTTATACCGATTATGAACTTCATCCGGAAGACTTCGGATTTACCCCCTGCAGCAAGGAGGACGTCAAGGGAGGATCTCCGCAGGAGAATGCGGCGGACAGCATCGCTATTCTGAAAGGACAGAAGGGGCCGAAGTACAACATGGTTGTCATGAACGCCGGAGCCGCCATCTATGTCGGCGGAAAGGCCGATTCCATAGCGGAAGGCATCCGGAAGGCGGAAGAGCTGATCGCATCCGGCGCCGCGTACCGGAAACGGGAGGAGTACCGGGAGGCGTCGAACCGGTGATGGATGATATTCTGGAGAAGCTCAGCCGCGCCGCCGGGCGGCACGTGAAAGCGATGAAGGAGATCATTCCGCCGGATCAGATGCGGGAGCTGGCGGAAGAAGCTGCAGCGCGGGATCGTTCTCATGCGTCAGAGCCTGCGGGAGCATGCACCGCCGGAGACGCATCGGCAGTCATGGCGAAAACGGGATTCCCCTTTGAACAGGCACTGGCCAGGGACGGAATCTCCTTCATCTGTGAATGTAAGAGGGCGTCGCCGTCACGGGGACTGATTGCGCCGGATTTTCCGTATCTGGATATCGCGAAGGATTACGAGCAGGCCGGAGCAGACGCCATCTCGGTTCTCACTGAACCGGAGTGGTTCATGGGCAATGATCTGTATCTGCGGCAGATCGCAGATCGGGTGACGATCCCCTGCCTGCGGAAGGATTTTACGGTTGACGAGTACATGATCTATCAGGCAAAGGTGCTCGGCGCCTCTGCCGTGCTGCTGATCTGTGCCATTCTGGAGCAGGAGCAGCTGAAGGCGTTCATCCGCATCACCCATTCGCTGGGAATGTCCGCACTGGTTGAGGCGCACGACAGCCAGGAAATCCGCGAGGCGGCGGAGGCCGGGGCACGGATCATCGGCGTCAACAACCGGAACCTGAAGAACTTTACCGTGGATGTCAGCAATGCAGCGCAGCTGCGCAGCCAGGTGCCGGAGGACATCCTGTTTGTGGCAGAGAGCGGCATCCGGACGCCGGAAGATGTGAGAAGGCTGCGGGATGCCGGAGCGGACGCCGTTCTCGTGGGTGAGACGATGATGAGGGCGCCGGACAAGACCGGAATGCTGCGGAAGCTGCGCACGGGAGAGCCGGAGACAGAAAACGGTTCCCGGTCTCCGGAGAAACGTTCGCATCTTTCGGAGAGCCATCCCGTATCTTCGGAGGACGATCCTCTGTTTCCGGAGAATCGCTCCTTGTCACCGGAGAACTGCTTCCGGTCTGCGGTGAAGATCAAGACCTGCGGGCTGAAGTCGGAGCAGGATATCGCTAACGCGAACCGCCTGCACCCGGATTACATTGGATTCATCCTGGCTCCCCAATTTCCCAAAAGGTATGTGGCGCCGGAGCAGGCCGCGGAGCTGAAGAAGAAGCTGGATTCCGCAATTCAGGCGGTCGGCGTGTTTGTCAATCAGCCGGCAGATCTTATTGTCTCTATCGCGGAAAGCGGAACGATCGACATGATTCAGCTGCATGGCGAGGAGGACGATGATTACATCCGGGAGATCCAGACGCGGACCGGGAGACCGGTGATCAAGGCATTCCGGATCCGGACCAGGGAAGACCTTGCGGCGGCGATGCAGTCCACAGCGGATTATCTTCTTCTGGACAATGGCCCCGGAACGGGAGAGACGTTTGACTGGTCACTTCTCGAATCGGAGCGGGAGAAGATTACCCGGCCGTTCTTCCTGGCGGGGGGAATTCGCCCGGGAAATGCCGCAGAGGCGATTCGCAGGGTTCGGCCGTATGCGCTGGACGCCAGCTCCGGCATCGAGAAAGACGGCCGGAAGGATGCGTGCCTCATGGAGAAACTCATTCGCGAGGTGCGGAGCGCAGAGACCGGCGGAGCAGGATAACCGCAGAGCAGGGCAGATGCTGAGCATGAGAACCGGCGGAGTATTCCAGAGGGCCGGTACTTCGGCCAGACAGGAGTTCTGCTGGCAGGCGATCGGTATGACAGGTATTTTTACATGAAGGGAAAGGAGCTTGATTCCCATGACAGAAGAGAAGAGCAGAAAGGTGGAGCCGGCCCGCGAGGCGAGCCCGGATTCCAGAGGCCGGTTCGGCATTCACGGTGGTCAGTACATCCCGGAAACGCTGATGAATGCCGTGATCGAGCTGGA
>CADBOY010000103.1 GCA_902796405.1 uncultured Lachnospiraceae bacterium
CCAGATTATTCTGCGTCGCCGGGTTGAGATACATTCTGGTATTCATAGCCGGCGCGATGATCCTGGTGCAGTCACACGCCAGCATTGTTGTACTCAGCATGTCATCCGCAATACCGCACGCAAACTTGGCAATCACATTGGCATCTGCCGGAGCCACCACAAAGACATCCGCCCAGTCTGCCAGTGACACGTGTTCGACACGGATCTGAGCCGGTCGCTCAAACGTGTCCGTGATGCAATGATGTTTCGTAAGCTGTTCAAATGTCAGCGGCGTGATGAAATTCTGTGCATTCGCCGTCATGATCACCTGAACTTCAGCGCCCGCCTTCACGAAAGCGCGTGCGAGGACTGCGCTTTTATAACACGCTATGCTGCTTGAAACTCCCAGTATGATATGTTTCCCCTTCAGCATGAAACCGTTCCTCCATTCACGCTTTCGGCGCATTCTGGACATTGGATATGAACTTTGATATAGTAAACGCGGATTCTGCGGCAGTCTGCTCTCCGTCTCCTGCACGCGAAAAAATCCAGTGAATAATCATAGCACAGTCCGAAGCGGCATGTCCAGCCGTGGACGCAGAATACAGAAATTCAGCGGGATACCGCGCGATTCGTGAAGAAGCACTTCTGCGCACGTGCCGCAGACAGTGCCCCACAGTAAAGCGCAGGTATCCTGGCGAGGAGGCAGGCCATGATACTAGCGGTGGATATCGGCAATTCCAATATTGTAGTCGGTGCGATCCAGGACACCGCTCCTCTGTTTGTAGAGCGCATTTCTACTGATCCCAGGAAAACAGATCTGGAGTATGCAGTAACAGTAAAAACCATACTGGAAATTCATGATCTTGCCAGCGAAACGTTCGAAGGAAGTATCATCTCCTCCGTCGTCCCGCAGGTCACCCGGACCATGAGTCAGGCGATTGAAAAGCTGCTAGGCCGGAAGCCGATCGTCGTCGGCCCCGGCGTGAAGACGGGACTGAACATCAAGATTGAGAATCCGGCGCAGCTCGGCAGCGATCTGGTTGTCGACGCGGTGGCTGCGATCGCGGAATATCCTGCCCCTCTTCTCATCATTGATATGGGAACCGCAACGACGATCTCCGCCATCAGCAGAGACTGCGTCTATCTGGGCGGCGTCATCATGCCGGGAGCAGGAATCGCTCTGGATGCCCTCAGCAGCCGGGCCAGCCAGCTGCCGCACATCGGTTTTGAGGCTCCCAGAAAGCCGATTGGAACCAATACCATTGAATGCATGCGCAGCGGATCCGTCCTCGGCAATGCTTCCATGCTCGACGGTATGCTCAGCCGAATGGAAGAAGAACTCGGCGAGCCGGCTTTCATTGTGGCAACCGGAGGACTGGCGCGCTTCATCATTCCGCACTGCCGGAAGACAATCATCTATGACGATCTTCTCCTCCTGAAAGGACTCGGCATCATCTATCATAAGAACCGCTGATACAGAGCACTTTGCCCGGACATTATCCGCTTCATCTGATGGAACAGCGGCTTTGTTTCGCCGCATCCAGTGAAGCCAGGCTGTGACAACCGTCATCGCCAGCTGTGTCCGGCAGATTAAAACGCGTGCGCCGGATGCTGTCAATGCATTCAGTGACATCCAGTGTAGTGAGGTCGCGGTAACAGACATCATCTGCTTTAACTGGCAAAATACAGCGGATGCTTTCACTGCATCTGGCGCACCGCACGGAACATCTGCTCCACGGGAGCTTTGGTAGTTCCGGTCCACAATTCAATCTGTCTTGCTCCCTGGTAGACAATCATGCCCATTCCGTTGATCGTCCGGCATCCCCTTGCCTCTGCCTCCGCCAGGAACCGCGTCTGCACCGGATTATAGGTTGCATCAAAGCAGACCTGCCCCGGCCTCAGGCAGGAGCTGTCGACCGGCGTCTCGCCTTCTCGTCCCTGCATGCCCGCCCCGGAGAGATTCAGCAGAACATCTGCACTTTCCACGAGCGGATTCATGACAGCGGTATCGGAAGCACGGACGGCAGCTGCCACTTCCCCTCCAAACAGAGTGTTGATTTCTCCCGTCAGCTTTTCGCAGCGGTCAGAGCGGGAACAGATCCAGATCCGTTCCGCCTCCCGCTGAGCCAGAGTGAAGCAGATCGCTCTGGCGGCTCCGCCGGCTCCCCAGACAAAGAACGAGTTTCCTTCGATAACGACCCCTTCTTCTTCCAGCGACCGGACGGCGCCATAGCCATCTGTATTATATCCCTTTAACGAACCATCTTCCCGGCGCACCACGGTATTGATCGCGCCCATCTTCCGGGCGAGAGGATCCAGTTCATCGACCAGCGGCACTGCCGGTTCCTTGACCGGTGTGGTCAGAGCAAATCCCACAAATGCCGAATCCTTCCGAATGTTGCTGATCGTATTGGCAAGCAGCTCGGGGCTAGTCTCCATCAGAAGATAGTGGGCAGGGAATCCCATCACCCGATATGCTTCATTTTGCATAGTCGGGGAGCAGGAATGCCCCAGAGGGGTTCCGAGCAGCGCGATGAGTTTTGTCTCTGACATATTTATTCTCCCTGTTTGTTGATTTCAGAATCCGCATGAGCGATATCGACGACAGATATCGCCGGATGAGCTCATATTCACTGATGGAAAAATTCTCATTGAGGCAGATCGTCCGGTCTCTCCGGCAGGAAAGACTCTGCCCGGGGCAGAGCACCAAAAGCAGGCCGGATGCTTACTTTTCCTGCGGCTGCGATTTCAGTCTGTCCGCGAGATCGGCGCGGAACTGCGTCCACTGCTCCGGATTGTCCACATAGTACTGCGGGCAGCTGGTCCCGGTCACATCATAGTGGCGAATCACATCGCTTCCGGAAAGTCCGTATTTTCCGCACAGCCAGGTGCAGAGATTCAGAATGGCCTGATAGGTTTCATCCGTCGGTTTCCCGGATTGATCCGAGTAGCAGTATTCGATGGATACCGTATCCAGGTTCCTGCTGTTCGAAGCATAGGCCACCTCACCGAGCGGCACACAGGCGATCACGCGGCCATCCAGTCCGACCACGAAGTTCGCACTGGCGCGTGCTTCGTGGCTCTTTGCCAGCCCCTCCATATAATCGCGAATATCCTGAGCATCCTTCCCGGGATCAGCGGTGTAATGAAGGACAATGCCGTTGATCTCCTCCGTCTGAATTCCCGGGCGTGACCAGGAATTCACGGTCAGATACTGTTCCTCCACATAATCCGGCAGCTGGTCATAATCCGCCGCCTGACTTCTGGCGGCTCCCAGCCACGGCAGTTTCCCCGATCTGCCAGCGGTTACCAGAAGAACCACGAGAACCACTGCCAGCAGAATCGGAATCACAAACATCTTGCCGTGGGATTTCCCCCCGCGCATCCTGGCGGAATCTCTGCCATACTTTACGATTCGCGTCTTCGGAACTTCCCGTTTTTTCGCTCTCCTGCTGCGATCTGTTTGCGCCGGGCGGCGGTTTCTGTCCTCCCGGACGGCGGCCTGCGACCCGGCGTTATTTTTCTGCGGCTGACTTCTGTCCTTCCGAACGGCAACTGGAGTCCCGGCAGGACTTTCCTTCGGCTGAGGCTGATTTCTGACCTGCTGTGCAGAGGACCTGGCCCCGACATGACTCGTCTTCGGCTGATTTCTGTCATGCTGCGCAGAGGCTTGTGAACGGCTTCGTTTTTTCTTCGGCTGATTTCTGTCCGGTCGCGCTGCGGACCCGGTCCCGCTTCGGCTCTTCTGCGGCTGGAGCGACAGAAGATCTTCTTCGGCAGAACTTGCGCCATGGTCTGCATCCTGCTTCGCCTGATCTCTATCCTCTGTGGAATATACCGCAGCGCCGCGGCTGCTGGAGCTTGTCCCGATTACCGGCATCACTCCTGCCGATTTGCGGTTCATCTCTCCGGACGTCTGAGAGCGGTTCTTCTCTGCCGGTCTGCTTCCCGGTCTCTTCCGGTGCTCTACTGCACCGTCTTCCGAAGGTCTCCGGCGCTCCGGCACCTTTACCGGCTGGCTCCAGTCAAAAACCAGTTTTTCATAATCGGTATGATTCGATTTATCCCCTCTGTGATTCGTATCTTCTGACATCCGTCATATACCCCTTTAAACGTGCAGCCAGTGCCGATCGGTAGAACTTAAGCCGGTTTCGACAGCCAGTCTTCTGCTCATACAAGAAGAAAATACAGTGCGACAATGATGCCGAGTACAATCCGGTACCAGCCGAACACCTTGAAATCTTTACTCCGGATATAATTCATCAGGAACCGGATGGCCGCAATGGATACCAGGAAGGCAACCGCCATTCCAAGGATCAGGCAAAACACCTCTCCCGCCGAAAAGCGGAGACCAAACTTCACCAGTTTCAGCAGGCTCGCTCCCAGCATCACGGGAATTGCCATGAAGAAGGAATACTCCGCAGCAATCGGACGGGAAACACCGAACAGGATGGCACCAAGAATCGTGGAACCAGAACGGGAAGTTCCAGGCACCAGTGACAGGCACTGAAAGCAGCCGATCAGCATCGCCATGCCGTATGTCAGCTGATTCATGTTCTTTACCCTCGGCACTCTCCCCCGGTTCCGGTTTTCCACGATGATAAAAAGAATACCGTATACGATCAGCGTCACAACCACAACCTGCCAGCGGTAAAAATGCGCGTCGAACCAGTCGTCAAGAAGGAAACCGAGCGCAGCTGCCGGAATACAGCCGACGATAACCTTTCCCCACATGGAAAATGTGGCATGCTTTTCTCTCTCCGATTTTTTCCGGCTCCATGGGTTCAGCCGGTCAAAATACAGAACGATGACCGCCAGAATTGCACCAAGCTGAATGACGACACGGAACATCTCCATAAAGTCATCACTGAAGCCAAGCGGCCAGAAACTTTCGAACAGAATCAGATGGCCGGTCGAGCTGACCGGAAGCCATTCCGTGATTCCCTCAACAATGCCGTAAAAAATAATTTTCAGGATCTCCAGCGGATTCATACTATTCTCCTCATGACTTGATGTTCTCGATCTGCCAGTCAATCGGCTCCACTCCGTGAGCTTTCAGGAACTCATTGCACTTGCTGAAATGCCGGCATCCGAAGAAGCCGTTGTATGCAGAAAGCGGGCTGGGATGAGCCGCCGTCAGAATCAGGTGCTTCGGATTGCTGAGCATTCTTGCCTTAGCCTGCGCCGGCCGGCCCCAGAGAAGGAAAACAATCGGCCGGTCCTGCTCGTTCAGGATACGGATGGCGGCATCCGTGAATTCTTCCCAGCCGATTCCCCGGTGGGAATTGGCATGATGCGCCTGCACCGTCAGCACCGTGTTGAGAAGAAGAACCCCCTCGTGCGCCCATTTCTCGAGGCAGCCATTGTCCGGAATATAACACCCGAGATCGTCGTGAAGTTCCTTGTAAATGTTCTTCAGAGAAGGTGGTATCTCCACCGAAGGGCTGACCGAAAAACACAGGCCATTCGCCTGACCGTAGTTGTGATACGGATCCTGCCCGAGGATGACGGCCTTCACCTCATGCAGAGGGGTGAATTCAAACGCCTTGAAGATATCGTCGGGCGGAGGAAAGACGACTTCCGTATCGTAGGCATTCTTCACGGTTTCATACAGTTTACGGTAATAGGGCTTCCGGAACTCTGGTTTCAGAGGACAGAGCCAGTCATTCGCTATCGCGCCCATATCAGTCCTCCGAACCGGTCATCCGCACGGGGATTCCCCGCCCTGCTAGATATCTCTTCAAATCCATGATTTCCAGCTCTTTGTAGTGGAACAGCGAAGCCGCGAGAACCGCATCCGCCTTCCCCCTGGTCAGCGCATCATAGAAATGCTCTTTCTTACCTGCACCGCCAGAGGCAATCACCGGCACTGGAACCATCTCTGCCACAGCCGCCGTCAGTTCGCAGTCATAACCGGCCTTCGTGCCGTCGCAGTCCATGCTCGTGAGCAGAATCTCTCCTGCTCCGAGATCTACCGCTTTTCTCACCCATTCTACGGCATCCAGACCGGTACTCTCTCTGCCGCCATTCCGGTACACGGTCCATCCCTCACCGTCCTC
>CADBOY010000104.1 GCA_902796405.1 uncultured Lachnospiraceae bacterium
CGCCTGTCGAACATGCTCGGCGGCGGCGTGATCGTCCAGCGGTTCGGCGACCTCATGCGCGGCCGCCGTTCCAACGCCAAGAGGATCGCAGAGGGACTCGTCCGCCCGACGTTGGCGGCGACGCCCGGCGATCTCAGTCTGGTTCTGCCCAAGCGGATTCTGGACGGCATCATCGAGATGATCTATCAGCTCGATAAGATTGCGCCTGGTACGGCAAATGACGACACGCTTCTCTATGGCGTCGAGGTGAAGTTCTATAATATGGAAGTGTCTCTGGACGAGCATCTGGAGACCAAGTACCCGGGGCTCTATATCATCGGAGACGGCAGCGGCGTCACCCACTCCCTCTCTCATGCATCGGCAAGCGGCGTCTACGTGGCGCGGCGCATCGCCGGCCTCGAAGAATAAGATCAGACAGCATCCGGCGCTCTTGCCGCAGGATCCGGAACATTTAGCCGGACCGGCAGGCGCCGGATGATTTTCGGTACAGAGCACGGATGAAGCAGATCCCATACAGGCGGACTGCTTCTCTGCCAGGATTGCCATATCATATCCGATACAGACGGATCGTTTTTATCCTGTACCTGCGACAGTGAACCTGGAAGATTTCCGGTACTGGACATACTGATTAAAGCTAAGTGCTTCGGAGGACATTTTGAGCCGAAAGAACAGAATAGATCCGGAATCTGCCGATCAGAATGAAAAAATAACGGCCGGTGCGGCGACAGCCGCTGCTGACTCCGCCAGCCAGACCGTCGACGTCTCTTCTCTCCCGCGTGGCTACGTGCTCCGCAAGCTCTTCACCTCCACGCTGTATCTCAGCGCATTTACGTTCGGCGGAGGGTACGTGATCATCACGCTCCTGCAGAAGAAATTCATCGATGAGCTGCACTGGATCGACAATGACGAGATGCTTGATCTGGTCGCGATCGCGCAGTCCTCGCCCGGAGCCATCGCAGTCAACGGGGCCATCGTGATCGGCAGCAAGCTCGCCGGCATCCCCGGCATTCTCTGCGCCGTGCTCGGCGCAGTGATTCCGCCAATTGTCATCCTGACCGTCATCTCCGGATTCTACGCTGCCTTCCGGGACAACTTCTTCCTGCATGCTCTCCTGCAGGGCATGCAGTGTGGCGTCAGCGCCGTGATCTTCTCTGTGGTCTGGGACATGGCGGCCGGCACATTCCGCGAGCGCGACAAGGTGAACCTCTTCATTCTGGGTGCCGCCTTCGTGTGTAACTACGTGCTGAAGGTGAATGTAGTCTTCATCATTCTCGCCTGCATAGGCGTCGGGCTGATCCGCGCCGTGATCCGGGGGAGGAGGTCTGCATGAGCAGAATCGTTTTTCATCATGGCAGTACGTGCCGTGATCCGGGGCAGAGGAGCAGCACAGCGGGATCTGCTCGAAGGATGGATGTACGCGCCGTGATCCGGGAACAGAGGTGCACAGTATGAATCGTCTTCATGACCGGATTTTGATCAAAGCGGCCGGCGCCCAGCCGGATACCGCTAGCGAAGGGTGGCGCAGATTATGATTTACCTTCAGCTTTTCCTTGCGTTTCTTCAGATCGGCGCGTTCAGCTTCGGCGGCGGCTACGCCGCCATGCCGCTGATTCAGGCGCAGGTCATCGATCACTACGGGTGGCTGACCGCGGCAGATTTCAATGACCTCGTCACGATCGCGGAGATGACGCCCGGCCCGATCGCGCTAAATGCTGCTACATTCGTCGGCAATCAGATCGCCGGTATCCCCGGCGCGGTCATCGCGACGTTCGGCGTCATTCTTCCTTCCTGTCTATTTGTTTCCGTTCTCGCCGCACTCTATGCGAAGTACCGGAATCTGGCAACGATGAAGGAGGTGCTGCATTCGCTGCACCCCGCCGTGATCGCCATGATCTTTGCAGCCGGCCTCAAGATTGTTGTTCCGGCGCTCTTTCCCGGAACCGGGGCCGCCACGGCAGTTTCAGAATTCAGCCTCCGCCATCTGCTGATCTTCCTGGGGGCCCTGTTCGTTCTCCGGAAGTGGAAATCCGATCCGATCAAGGTGATGGTCGGCTGCGGCGCCGTGGAGCTCGCCTATGAATGTGCCGCGCGGTATCTGTTCTGATACCCAGGCACGATAAAGCTCCCCTGCGAATGCGCTGAGCGGTATTTGTTCTGATATCAAAGTACGATAAAACTCTCCTGCAAATGTACCGCGCAGTATCTGCTCTGAAATAAATACAGCTCCCGCCCGGCACAAGAATGTCTGTCTTCTTCCTACACTGGCCACAGAGCATTCTCCAGACTTACCAGTATCCCAATCAGTACGACTCCCGTCAGGAAAACCTCCGCAGTCCGGCACAGCCACCTGACCCATCCGGCCGGATGGTAATAGCCGGGAAACCAGCCGGCGATGCCGCTCCAGTCCGTCAGGATATCCAGGCAGGAGACCGTCAGCATGGCCAGAAACAGATGATTCAGCGCGGCGTCCCCTGCTCCTCTTATATTCTGAAAAGTCGACTGTGTGTTGCACAGAATCAGGAAAGGATAGCCAAGCAGTGCGACGATCTTCTTCCAGAGGACGCCGCTTCGGAATCCCGGCAGAGGCAGAAGCCGGTGCGGAACGTTCCGGCGCTGCCCTGTCTCCGGCAGCGAGCCCGTTCCCTGTCCTCCGTCTTCTTCCCACTGGTCCATTTTCTCCTGCCTGCCGCCTCTCTCCCCTCTCCTCCAGTGGCCGGGATACCGCAGACGGTGGATCGCCTGCTTCAGCTCTGCCGCATTGGCGTACCGCCGGTCCGGATCGATCTGCGTTGCCTTCCGGATCACCGGATCCGCCGCTGTGCCAGGCGGCAGTATATTCCGCATCAGCACACCGGCCGCGTAGATATCCGTCCGGCAGTCGGAACTGCCGAATCCATACTGCTCCGGAGCCGCATACCCTTCCGTGCCAATCAGTATGGTGTCCCGCGCCTGGGCGTCCCGGTGCGGTTTGGCCGCGTCAAAATCAATGATCTTCAGGATATGATCCGAATTTACCATCAGATTCGATGCCTTAATATCGCGATGAATGATCGGCGGCTGCGCAGACTGAAGATACACCAGCCCATCGCACAGCTGCTCCAGCAGGGATAGAATCTCATCCACGCCCGGCTGGGATGTCCGGCAGTACTCTTCCAGCGTGCACCCGGACAGATATTCCTCGATCACCGTCAGAGTTCCCCCGCATTCCTCATAATCATAAACCTGCACGACATGCGGATTCCGGTGATTCTTCAGATATTGAAACACCGGGAGCTGATAAGTCGTGAGCACCTTCTTCAGGCCGACCTGCTGAGAGATTTCATGGATCACAAGTGTTTGTGCGCTTCCCTCAAAGTGATATAATTCCCGGTATACCGATAGCCGGTCAAACTTCTCATCCATCCTCTGCCTCCGACGATTTCACGGGCGATGAAACTCTGGCGGATTCACACGCCACTTCCTGAAGAAATCTTAGCACAGATGGCAGAGCGTGAAAATGAGTGATCTGGGGGGATTTTCTATGGAGCAGGGTACTACGAGGGAGCTGGAGAAGATATTAAACGCCGTTCACAGTGAGTCCGATCTGGAGGACTATCTCCGCGCACCAGGGCACATGGCCGGCGCCGGATCATTTGCCGAATACTACGGCGATCTGCCGCAGGTTCAGGCCGCAAAGCGGGCGGACCTGGTGCAGAGCAGCGGCATCGAACGGACCTACTGCTATCAGATTCTGAGCGGCAGGAAAGCCCCGGGGCGCGATAAGATTCTGGCGCTCTGCCTGGCGGCCGGGCTGCCGCTGAAGGAGACGCAGCGCGCTCTGGAAATTGCTGGCGAGGCGGCTCTGTACTCCCGGAACCGGCGCGATGCCATCCTGATCTACAGCATCAACCATCATTTCACCCGCATGCAGACCGACGAGCTGCTGGAACAATTCGAGGAACATAGCCTCTGATTTTTCATCATCATGCCGCGGAACAGAGCTTCTGGTTTCGGCTGAATCATGCCGGGAAGCAAAAGCCTTGGATTTCTGCCGGATCATTCCCGGGAACAGAGCCTTGGATTTCTGCCGGATCATTCCCGGAAATCTCCCGTTGTGTGCTGCCGGCACACCAATTCTCTCCTTCGCATTTCTATAATGAGTTTGTCAGAAAATTCAGGCACAGATGCCGGAAATGAGGAGGAATGAGAGAGATGAGTAACAGCAATCCCGCCGACGGGACGCCTTCGCCGGACATGAACCCCAAAAAGATGAAGATCTGCACCACCTGCGGCAAGCCGATCGCCAGGTCGGCGAAAAGCTGCCCCTACTGCGGAGCCAGGCAGAAAAAATCCATTCTGAAGCGCCCCTGGTTCTGGATCCTGGTCATCCTGCTGATCCTGATGATCGCTGCACTTAGCAGCTCCTCGGACAGCGAGGAAGACACATCCGTAACCGTCGCACCGCCCGCGCCGGAGACGACATCCGCTCAGGCAGCGTCAGGCAGTGAAACATCCGCCGGATCTACTGCCGCTGCCGAAGGCACCGCAGCCAACGCATCTGACGCAGACAGCACAAAAGCGGCCAGCACCGAAGCCGCAGCCGGAACAACCGCGGCTACATCCGGTTCAGACACAACGATCACGATCGGCACGCCGGTGGACATCGAAGATGGCCTTCAGATGACGGTGCTCTCCGCTGGCAAGTATGAATCGGACAATGAATTCGATCAGCCGGAGGATGGCAAGATCTATTACCGGGTTGAGCTGGAACTGGCAAATACCGGGTCCACCGAACAGGCCATCAGCTCCATTGTCAGTTTTGACGCTTACGTGGATGACTATTCCATCGATCAGACGTATGTGAACGATGATACGCTGGACGGAACCCTCGCGCCCGGCAAGAAGCTGAAGGGTTCTCTGGTGTACGAAGTGCCGGAGGACTTCAAGACCCTTCAGATCGATTACAGCTCCAGCTTCTGGACCAACAAGAAATTCACGATGACATTCACCAACGATTCCCAGAAAGGATGACCGGACAGAGAAAGAGAGATGCGCCGCGGCGCATCTCTCTTTCTCTGTTTCCGTTTCCGCCCGGCTGGTTTTTACATCCCTGCATCCGGCTCCGCCCGGCCGGATTGCTTCACTTCTTCGTTCCCGACTATTCCAGGCAGATTTCTTCACTTACCTGTTCCGGATACCGCCCGGCTGGATTTCTTCCACACCCGGATGAAGTAGAGTACCTCGATGATGCAGGTGCTCGTCCAGCCGACCGGGTAGCCGAAGCCGACAAGGCGCGGTGTGTTGGCAATCAGCCGCGTCGCGGTATAAAGATACGTCTGCCGGATTCCCACGAAACCGATCAGCATGATGATCATCGGCCCGACAGAATCGCCGCGCCCACGCAGCGCTCCGGCCAGGACATGGTTCACATCATTCATCAGCAGGAAGAAACAGTTCGTCCGCAGGAACATCGTCCCGAAATCAATCACTTTCACATCCTGCGTGAAAAGCCGCATGGCAAACGGCGCGAAGATCCAGACCAGCACCGCGGTCACACCGGTGATGATCAGAGAGATCCGGATGGACGCCCAGGTTCCCTTGTTCTCACGCTCCACATTCCCGGCACCGGCATTCTGCCCGACAAATGTCGTTGCTGCCATGGCCATGCTCTGCACAGGCAGGAAGATAAAGGAATCCACTTTGTTGTAGCAGCCCCAGCCCGCCATGCACGCCGAGCCGAAGAAATTGATATAGGCCTGGACGAAGATATTGGACAGCGCGGTAAGCACCGACTGAATGGCATTCGGAAGGCCGATCGCCACAATTCTCCGGAAATCGCTGCCATTGATCTGCATATCCCGCCACGAGAAGCGGTAGACTTCCTCCGTACGGATGAGCAGCAGCAGAATCAGTACCGCGGAGACGGCCTCGGAGATAATCGTCGCATATGCCACGCCGGCGATGCCCTGATGAAAGAGGAGCACGAACATCAGATCCAGAATGATATTCATCACGCTCGTGAGAATCAGGAAAAGCAGCGGCCGTGTCGAATCTCCCACAGCCCGCAGGACCGCGCTCCCCATGTTGTAGATCAGCAGGCCGGCAATTCCGGCGAAATAGATATTCAGATAAGTCTCAGCCTGCCCGAACACATCCTCCGGGGTATCCATCAGCCGCAGCATCAGCGGCACGCCGGCGATTCCCAGGAAGGTAAAGGCAATGCTGAGCAGGAAGGTGACCGTCACCGCGGTTTCCACTGCGGTGTGCAGCCGGTCGTGCTCGCCCGCCCCGAAGGAATTGCTGATGACAACCCCTGCGCCGATGGAAAATCCATTGAAGAACAGTACCGCCATATTCACGATCATTGTGGTGGTGCTGATCGCCGCAAGTGCCTCTGTGCCGACAAAATTACCCACAACGATGGAATCGACCGTATTGTACAGCATCTGAAATACGTTGCCGAACATCAGCGGCAGCGCGAATGAGATGATCTGCCGGTCGATCGGCCCCACCGTCATATCCTGTGTTTTCTGCATATTTCTCCTGACTAACGAGAACGTGAGAGCGAATCCTACTGTATCCGTTCATCTGCAGGACAAAACCCGCCGGCCCGATTGCGGCACCGGAAGCTTTCGCCCCAGAAATGCCAGCCGGTATGAGCAGGAAGTGCTGCGACGGCAGCGCGAAAGCATATATACCGGAGAGGTCACGTGGACGGATACCGATTGTAAACGATCTGTGCGATTTATATAAATAGTACGTTAAAAATAAGTATAGTGCATATTCTACAAATTACCAGCGGCTCCGGAAAGTTTTTGCCGGCAAAGATTCGTCTGCATTCCTCCCGCCTGAGAATCCTCTGCCGCAGCTGCTGCGCCCGCCGCGATTGATGCGCTGCTCCTCCCGCCTGAGAATCCTCTGCCTGGACGGTCACGCTGGCCGCAATTGAAGCGCACTGCTCCGCCTGCGCCGGACTCCTCGCCGATATTCCCATTTTCCCTGCTCCGGGCCATGACATCCGGGCGTGCACCGTGTATGATTAGAGTATCATCCGAAATCTCAGGAGGAACCATGAGTCTGAACAGCACACCGAATGCAGACCGCGTTCATATCGGCATCTTCGGCCGGCGCAATGCCGGCAAATCCAGCATCATCAACGCGCTGACGGGGCAGGATCTCGCCGTCGTCTCGGACGTCTCCGGCACGACGACGGACCCGGTCTCCAAAGCCATGGAGATCCTTCCGCTCGGCCCGGTGCTTCTGATCGACACCCCCGGTCTGGACGATGAGGGAGAGCTCGGCTCGCTCCGCGTCCGGAAGAGCCTTCAGACCCTGAACA
>CADBOY010000105.1 GCA_902796405.1 uncultured Lachnospiraceae bacterium
AGCAGAATGTCATTCCGGGGAGATGATGCCGGAGCGGATTCCCTTCTCCCGGATGAAATCGAGGAAGGCGCGCGTGGCTTTGGTCCGGAAGAGGTTCTTCTTCGCGTAGAACTGATAGGTCCGGCGGGAGAGCTCCGACTTCGGGCGGTAAAGGCACAGATCCGGGGAGACGGACACGAAATCCAGGGTGGGCGCGCGGAGAATCGCCGCCCCGTATCCTGCGGCGGCCATGAAGTAGCAGGTCGACATCTGTTCCAGCCGGTGAATGATGTTCACCTGCAGTCCGCATTCCGCGAACATGGCGATCAGGCGGGCCCTCAGGTCAGAATCCGCCCCGATGGTCAGAAAATCCAGCCCCTGGAATTCGAAAACGGGGACGGCCGGGTAGTCCTGAATTCGGTGGTAGTGCCCAAGAATCCGGTCCGTGGGAATGCGGTATTTCTCCAGCTTCCGGTTAATGGGGAAATCCTTATGAACCACGATGACGATGTCCTCATAATCCCAGGGAAAGCAGTCGTATTCGGCCGGGTCGTACTGGTTGCTGGAAAGAGATCTAAGCAGATCCTGGCTGTCAGGTATCTGCTGGCTTCATATTGATTGTAGAGGAGAAGAAATGATGAAAAAGGTATGGAAGATACTGCGGTCTCCATGGACCATCTTTGCGGCACTGATTATCGGTATGATCGTCGGCGTTCTCTTCCCGGCATTCGGCAATGCGCAGGCCGTGATCGGAAACATCTTCATCCGGCTGCTCCGGATGGGTGTGGTTCCGCTGATCCTGGTCAATGTCATGTTCGCCATCATCGGTCTCGGTGACGCAAAGAAACTGGCGAGCATCGGAGGGAAGACCATCGTTCTGTTTCTGATCACCACGTTCTGCGCCGCACTGCTGGGATGTATTGTAGCCGCTCTGATGAAGCCCGGCGTGGGATTCGTGTTCTCCGAGTACACGGAGGCGGTCGATACGAAGGGATCCAGCCTGACGGACTTCTTCACAAACGCCATCCCGGTGAACATTATCGAGGCGCTCTCTGAGGGCAACATGCTTCAGGTTGTCGTCTTCGCCGTTCTGGCCGGCATCGCCTCCCTGTACCTTCCGGAAAAATACCGGACTAAAGTGGCGAATGGCCTTGACGTAACCAGCAAGCTTCTCATGAAACTGCTCGAAGGCGTTCTCCTGGTAGCGCCGATCGGCATTTTCTCCCTGAGCTGCGCGACGATGACAAGCTACGGCATCGATGTGCTGCGGCCGGTCGCCAAACTGATCATTGCCAGTTACACGGCAGGGATCATTCAGCTGCTGCTGGTCTATCCGGTCCTCTACTTCATCACGACCGGAAACAACCCCTTCCATCTGCTGAAGCTGATGCCTCCGGTCTGGATCACGGCATTCTCCACCCGAAGCACCAACGCGACTCTTCCGGTCTCCCTCGCCAACAGCAAGGAGAGAGTCGGAGTGAGTCCGAGCATCGCCGACTTCGTCATCCCGTTCGGCGCAAGCTGCAACTGCGACGGCGCGGCGTTCTTCCTCGGCATCTGCGTGACCTTCGTGTCACAGAGCGTCGGAATGAATCTGACGTTCTGGAACCTTCTTTCAATGGCACTGGTCGGCGTCCTGATTACGCTCGGCAACACCGGCATTCCGAATTCGATGTTCATCATGGTTCCGGTCATGCTGTCCACATTTGGCCTGCCGCTTGACTTCATGTCCATCATGGGTGTCTATCCCATCATTGATTCCATCACGACGACCTGCAACGTGACCGGGGATAATGTGGTTGCGGCGATTATCGATGCCAATGAGAAAAAGAAGAAGAGAGCACAGGAAGCGGCCGAATAAAGACCGCCAGAGGTTCTGCATCTGAAGCGGATTCGTCAGAGATGCTTGAATCAGAAAAGTCCGCATTGGAAAAGCGTAGATCAGATAAACCTGTGTCAGAGAGGTTTAAGATCAGCGAAGCTTAGATCAGCGAAGTTTGTATCAGCGAGGCGTAAAGCAGAAAAGCTTAGATCAGAAAGGCTGAAATATGTATAACGAGAATATTCGTAAGATTGCGCCGTCCAAATCCATGACCATCATGGCGAAGGCGAAGAAGATGAAGGCCGCCGATCCGGAGATCGTCGATCTGGCGGGCGGGGAACCGGATTTTGAGACTCCGGCGAAGATCGTGGCGGAGATGATCCGCTACGCGAGTAATGGATATACGCACTATACGGTTGGTCCCGGCCTGCCGGAGCTGCGGGAGCGGATCGCGCGGAAGCTCCGCGAGGAAAATGACTGCCAGTATTGGGCGGACAATATCGTTGTCACTCCCGGCGGCAAATATGCGGTCTATCTGACGGCGGCGTGCGTGCTGAATGCCGGAGACAAGGCGATGTACCTGAATCCCGGCTGGGTCTCCTACCCTTCGATCATCGGCGCCGTCGGAGGCGTTCCGATTGGCGTGAATCTCCCTTATGAAACGGATTACCGCATCACCCGGGAGCTCCTGGAGAATGCCTGGGAAGAGGGAACGAAACTTCTGATCATCAATTACCCGAACAATCCGAATTCCGAACATGGAGCGCAGACAGGTCTTTTGCTTGCGCGCATGCGGAGAGCGCTGCCTGCCTTGTTGACAATATTCCGATTAGTGGTATAATCCAATCTTGGCGGCGAAAGTATCCGCCGTTGTTTTTTTGTAATACCGTTCTTGTTTTTTTCTTCCTGCTCCGTAATACAAACGCGGCAGGAGGTTCTGGAGGCAGAAAGCCATGAAGACCAAGAGTTACAGCAAATGCGGCCGCGTGCTGGATCTCTACACCAAACTCTGTGAGGGACAGATGGTGGTAAAGCGGGAGGCTGCGGATTATTATGGCGTCAATGAGCGCTCAATTCAAAGAGATATCGATGATATCCGGGCTTTCCTCGATGACCGCCGGATCTTTGAGCCGCAGGACAAACGCCATATCGTATATGACCGGGGGAGAAAAGGGTTTTTCATGCAAAATTGATCCCGGACACAGATATTACCGGCAATCGGTTCTCGATATCCGATTACAGAGGAAGGTGAATCTCTTTTCGGTACTATCCGGTAAATTCCATTTCGCCATCCGATAATTTTCACGAAAAAAGTAAAATTCATGAAAAAAACCACAAATTTACATCCGTGACAGCATTTGTCTCAGAAATTGAGTATAATGAATTCAGGCTTTGTTGGTGAGAGGTGCCATCCCCGCTCAGAAGATTATCCTTCCGGTATTTCTCGCCCTCAGAGCCTTTTTGCTTTTTAAAATGCTGCCGCGCTTATTGCTTTCAGTCCGGAACCCCGGGCTGTTTTTTTTGTTCCCATTTTCCGCGAAAGGCGCGGATCATCAATCAAGAAATGCGGCAGAAAGTCGCGGCAGGAAGTTCTCTAATTCCGCACAAATTCCCTTGATTCCTGTAGTAAAAAGGAAATTCGGTGTGTATAATAGGAAAGGTACTATTTCATCAGAAAGGTACGGTTCATCAGACGGACATTCGGCTCCGGGCAACAGGTACGAAGGAGCCGTCCAGGCTGTGCGGACGAGAGAGCGGGACAGGCCAGACAGCAGATCAGACAGATATTCAAGATCCGGATGCCGGGAAGCCGGCATCCCCATGGAAATGGCATGAAGAGAATTATTACAGGCATCCTCGCGCACGTCGATGCCGGCAAGACGACGCTCTCGGAAGCACTGCTGTATGAAGCAGGAAAACTGAGAGCACCGGGCCGGGTTGACCGCGGGGATGCATTTCTGGATACGTATGCGCTCGAGAAGGAGCGCGGAATCACCATCTTCTCCAAGCAGGCAGAGCTAGAGGCGGATGGCACGGCGATTACCCTGCTCGACACCCCGGGTCATGTGGACTTTTCGGCGGAGACCGAGAGAACCCTGCAGGTACTGGATGCGGCAATTCTGGTGATCAGCGGCACAGACGGCGTGCAGGGGCATACCCTGACGCTCTGGAAGCTGCTGGAGAAGCACCGGATTCCGGTGTTCCTGTTCGTCAACAAGATGGATCAGCCCGGAGCGGACCGGGACAGCCGTATGGCGGAGCTGAAGAAGACGCTGAGCGATGGGTGCACGGATTTTACGCACCCGGAATCCGAGGAGACGCAGGAATCCGCGGCGCTCTGCGAGGAAGCGCTGATGGACCGGTATCTGCAGACAGGCCGCCTGGACGATTCCGTCCTCACGCGGCTGATCGCGGAGAGAAAGCTGTTCCCCTGCTGGTTCGGTTCGGCGCTCCGTCTGATCGGCGTGAAGGAGCTGCTGGCCGGACTCAGCCGCTTCACGGCGCCGAGGAAATACCCGAAGCCGTTCGGAGCGAGAGTCTATAAGATCACGCGGGATGGCGCAGGAAACCGTCTGACTTTTCTCAAGGTCACCGGAGGATCTCTGAAGCCGCGTGCCACGCTGACCTATGAAGCCGGCGGAAATGAGTACAGCGAGAAGATCACGCAGATCCGTCAGTACTCCGGAGAGAAATACGAAAGTCTGCCGGAGGCGGAGGCTGGAATGGTCTGCGCCGTGACGGGGCTCTCCTCGACCTATCCCGGTGAGGGACTGGGGACGGAACCTGCGGGAATGCTGCCGACGCTGCAGCCGGTTCTCAGTTACAGCATCCAGCTGCCGGAGGGCGTCTCCGCATCGGAGGTTCTCCCCAAACTGAGGCAGCTCGAGGAAGAAATCCCGGAGATCGGCATTTCCTGGGAGGAGACGCTGCAGGAGATCCATGTCCAGATCATGGGAGAGGTTCAGCTTGAGATACTGCAGAGCCTGATCTCTGACCGGTTCGGCCTGAACGTTACGTTCGGAGACGGAAAGATCGTCTACCGGGAGACCATCGCGAATACGGTAGAGGGAGTCGGACATTTCGAGCCGCTGCGCCACTACGCGGAGGTACATCTGCTGCTGGAACCGGGGGAGCCCAGTAGCGGCATGGTGTTCGCCACGAACTGCAGCGAGGACATTCTCGCGGGGAACTGGCAGCGCCTGGTGCTCACGCATCTGGCGGAGAAAAGGCACCGCGGCGTTCTGACCGGCTCCCCTATCACCGATATGAAGATCACGCTGGCCGCCGGGCGGGCCCACCTGAAGCACACGGAGGGCGGCGATTTCCGGCAGGCCACCTACCGCGCCGTGCGGCAGGGGCTGATGCAGGCCAAAAG
>CADBOY010000106.1 GCA_902796405.1 uncultured Lachnospiraceae bacterium
CTATTACACCGCAGAACGAGATCCCGGAATATTTTGCGAGAAGAATGCCGGAAGTAGGCGGAACGTTCGTACAGGGCGAGTCGGAAGTTGCTTCCGTTAACATGCTTTACGGTGCTGCATCGACCGGTATCCGCGCGATGAGCTCTTCGTCCAGCTGCGGCATCAGCCTTTATTCGGAAGGTGTATCGTATTGCGCTTCGGCGAGAATCCCGGCTGTCTATGTTAACGTACAGAGAGGCGGCCCTGGAATCGGCGCGATTCAGCCGGCACAGCAGGACTATTTCCAGGCGACGAAGGCTTCCGGCAACGGCGGTTTCCGCATGATCGTTCTGGCTCCTTCGACAGTTCAGGAATGTGTCGATATGGTATACGAAGCATTTGACCTTGCGGCAAGAGACGAGAACCCGGTTCTCGTGCTGACAGACGGTGTTATGGGCACCATGATGGAGCCGGTTGTTCTTCCGCCGATGAAGAGCGATGAAGAGCTGGCTGAGCTGAGAGAGAAATTCGCACACAGAGCGATCATCGGCCATCCGGTTGGCGAGAACGCATTCTGCAGACCTGGTTCTGTCGGCACCGGTCAGGAAGCGGTCAACATCGAAGCTGCGAAGCTGTATGACACCTGGGACAAGGATGTTGAAGTTGAAGAGTTCATGACGGATGACGCAGAAATCATTCTCGCGGCATACGGAATTTCCGCTCGTATCTCCAGAGTTGTTGTAAAGCAGCTGAGAAAAGAAGGAATCAAGGCTGGAATGATCCGTCCGGTCAAGGTTTCCCCGTTCCCGTATGATGCATTTGCAAATCTGGACTTCAACCGCGTAAAGGGTATCCTCGATGTCGAGATGTCGATTCCGTCTCAGATGAGATGGGATGTCGACCATGCGGTTCAGGGAAGAACTCAGATCAACGAGTGCCTGAGATCCGGCGGTCAGCTGCTGACCAACGATCAGGTTCTCGATGCAGCTCACAAACTTGCTAAGGAGGTACTGTAATGGAAAAAGTATATACAAGAACAAAAGGCATTCTGCCTGATACTGTTTCCGGCTTCTGCCCAGGATGTATGCACAGCACGGTTCACAAGCTGATCGGTGAAGCTGCGGAAGAGCTCGGCATGCTGGATAAGCTGGTACGTGTTGAGGGCGTCGGATGCTGCGGCCTCGGCCAGTTCTATGTTGCTCATGATGCGACGATCGCTGCTCACGGAAGAGCCTGCGCGGTAGCGACCGGTATTAAGAGATCGCATCCGGATTCGCTGGTATATACTTACCAGGGAGATGGCGACCTTGCTTCTATCGGTCTTGCAGAGACGATGTCGGCAGCGAACAGAGGCGAGAACTTCACCGTTATCTTCGTTAACAATGGTATTTACGGAATGACTGGTGGACAGATGGCTCCGACCACGCTGATCGGCATGAAAGCGACAACCGCTCCGGGCGGAAGAGACCCGAAGGTACACGGTTATCCGATGCATGTATGCGAAATTCTGAACCAGCTGACCGCGCCGTATTATCTGGAGCGTGTTTCCTGCAACACACCGCAGAACGTAATGAAGGCGCGCAAGGCGATCAAGAAGGGCTTCCAGTATCAGATGGAGGGAAGAGGCTTCTCTCTGATCGAGATCGTTACCTCCTGCCCGACGAACTGGGGACTTTCCACGCTGGACGCTCTTGATTTCCTGAAGGATAAGATGTTTGCAGAATATCCGCTCGGTCTCATCAGAGATAAGGGCGCGGAGAAGTAGGAGGTTCAGAATGGAAAGAAATTTGATGGTAGCCGGTTTCGGCGGACAAGGTGTAATGACGATGGGCAAGCTGCTGTCTCAGGCGACTTGCGACTCGACTGATCTTAATGTAACATTCTTCCCATCCTACGGCGCAGCGATGAGAGGCGGCACGGCGAACTGCTATGTCGTAATTTCGGACGATGTGATCGGCGCTCCGGTTTCGAACAGCGTAGACGATCTGATCATCATGAACGGACCATCTCTCCACAAGTTCCTGCCGAACCTGAAGTCCGGCGGCGTGCTGTTCGTCAACAGCTCGATCGTAAAAGATCCGATCGAAAGAGACGACGTTACGGTCATCAAAGTACCGGTAACGGAGATGGCACTTGAAATGGGCAATCCGCGTATCCTCAACATCATTATGCTGGGTGCGTACATCGGATATACCAAGGCAGTACCGCCGGAAGTTGTAACTGCCGGAATTCATCA